>JAGRIN010000177.1 GCA_020443245.1 Pseudomonadales bacterium | reverse complement strand
TGGGCTATCAATGAAGGTTCCCGAAGCCACTAGCGCTGCGGAAAGAACCAATCGAAACCAAAATGCCTGGACGGTGCGTACAAGCGTCCGGTGGCCGGGCCTGCCTGGAACAGCCTAGCGCCATGGATGGCGCGGGACCGGGCCATGGATGGCCCATCCGGGCTGTGGAAGGCAGGCCCGGCCGCCGGACGCGCCACAATCGAAGCCCGTTCTTAACAGCCACAACCATTGCCTGGTATTCAGTCAAGAGCCAAATCGCAAAGATCACATCAACGCGATCATGGGGCTATTTGCCAAATGACGCTCTTCGGTTGCGTTCGCGTTGGCTTCGATGGGGACGCAACCGCTCGCCGGGAGCTGCCCTCCGCAGCCCGTGTGGGCCATCCATGGCCCGACCTGTGCGGCCCAGTCCCGCGCCATCCATGGCGCTAGGCTGCTCCGGGCAACTCCCGGCGAGCGGTTGCTTGGTTGAACGCTGCACGGTCTTCGGTTCCAACATGATTTGGCTTCGCTTAAGCTGACCGTTATGGGGGAATCCGGCGCCACTTTTCTCAAGGAGATTGCGATCAAGTCCGCTCGTGACTTGCCCGGGGAGTTTCCGTTTACCCTGCCCGTCATCGAATCACTGGATCGCCTGGCGTTCACCACGCCCGTGACCTTCTTCGTCGGTGAGAATGGCAGCGGAAAGTCGACGCTGCTCGAAGCCATCGCAGCAGGGATGAAGTGCCCCAGCCTCGGCGCCAGCGATACCGCGCGGGATCCCATGCTCGCCGATGCCCGAAATCTCGCGAAGCACCTTTCATTTATACGGAGCAAATCACCGAAGCGCCGACTGTTCTTCCGCGCCGAGGATGCCATCGGGTTCACGCGCCGACTCATGACAGATATGGACGACCTGACCGAGCTCGAGGAACACTTCGACAAGACACTTTCAGGGTACGGGAGACAACTTGCGACCGGCGCGATGCGAGGCCAGCGCAATGCACTGTCGTCGCGCTATGGCGACAATCCCGACGCAAGATCGCACGGTGAGTGGTTTTTGGAGATGCTGAAGGCACGGCTGTTCGACAACGGCCTGTATCTCCTCGATGAGCCCGAGACACCACTTTCGCCGATACACCAGATCTCGCTGCTTTCCCTGATCAAGGACCAGGCCAAGCGCAACTGCCAGTTCATCGTGGCGACCCATTCACCGATTCTGATGGCGTTGCCCGGCGCCAGAATCTACCACTTCGACCAGCGCATCGAGCCCATCGATTGGGAGGACGTCGAACACGTCGCGATCATGCGCGCATTCCTCAATGACCCCAAAAGCTTCCTGAGGCACCTCGACTGAAAGCGATTTTTCTCTCGAGAGCGAGGCTCCAGCAAATCTCCATTGTTCAAAAGTATTGAAAAACAGTAGGTTACGGTCTTAGAAATCGGCGCGGACCATGCCTATACTCTTGACTTTGGCCGGCCTGATGGTACTCTTTTCGCCCCCGCCTGACAGTGGCCCTACCCGGTCCACGTAAAACGGGCGCGCTCCAAAAGAGTGAGGACACCAACCTGAATATCCCGGTGCTCGTTTGCGGGATATTACGGTATTGTGTGGAACAGCGATCCCCTAAGCAGGGCGCCGCCGCCCCTAAAAAATAAGCTGGAATGACGGATCAGGAGAGAGTGCCTCTCCCGCGTCAACCATGCATGAAGCGTTCGAGGGTTTTGGGACAGATGATGGAGCAGAGCAGCAAATTCGCCGGTAACTTTCCGGCCCGGCACGGACTGTATGACCCGGCCAACGAGAAGGATTCCTGCGGCGTCGGATTTGTGGCGGACATCAAAGGTGTGCCCAGCCACCAGGTGATGCTGGACGCCTATCACATTAATTCCCGCATGGACCATCGTGGTGGCTGCGGTTTCGAGAAGAATACCGGCGACGGCGCGGGTATCCTCACGGCACTGCCACATCCCTTTTTCAAAAAGCAGGCGGCCGCGCTCGGCTTCGAGTTGCCCGCACCCGGCGCCTATTCTGTCGGCAACGTTTTCCTGCCGCAGGACGACGGCGAGCGCGCTACGTGCAAGTCAGTCATCGAATCCATTGTTGCCGAGGAAGGCCAACAGTTCCTCGGCTGGCGTGAGGTGCCGGTTGACCCCGAAGGCGCGGATGTGGGGCCGGCTGCACGTGCGGCACAACCGGTCATCGAACAACTCTTTATTGGCGCGCAGGGTGTCGAGGGCGAGGCCTTTGAGCGCAAGCTGTATATCATTCGCCGCCGGCTGACGGAAAAGCTGCGCCGCGGCTCGAATCTCTCGCAAAGTCACCTGCTCTATGTCTGCAGTCTGTCGACGAAGGTCATCGTCTACAAGGGCATGCTGACGCCGAGCCAATTGTTCCCGTTCTACCGGGACCTCGCGGATACGAGTTACGAGACGCACCTTGCGATGGTGCACTCGCGTTTTTCGACGAATACGTTCCCGTCGTGGGACCGTGCACAGCCGAACCGGTTCATGAGCCACAACGGTGAAATCAACACGCTGCGTGGCAACAAGAACCTGATGACCGCGCGCGAAGGCGTCGTGTCCTCAAAGCTGTTTGGCGACGACATCAAGAAGCTGTTCCCGATTGTTGAGCCCGATTTCTCGGACTCCGGCACCTTCGACAACGTGCTGGAATTCCTGCTGATGACCGGTCGCACGCTGCAGGAAGCGATCATGATGATGATCCCGGAGGCCTGGCAGTCCGATGAGAACATGCCTGCCGCCAAGCGGGATTTCTACGAATTCAACTCCGCACTGATGGAGCCCTGGGATGGTCCTGCTTCGATCGTCTTTACCGACGGACATTACATCGGTGCGGTGCTGGACAGGAACGGCCTGCGGCCCTCGCGTTATTACCTGACGCACGACAACAAAGTCATCATGGCATCCGAAGTCGGAGTATTGCCGGTCGATCCTGCCAACGTGAAAGAAAAGGGGCGCCTGCGACCCGGCAAGATGTTCCTCATCGACTTCGAGAAGGGCCGGCTGGTGCCGGACGAAGAACTGAAGATGGACTTCGCGACACGTCGTCCGTACGGCGAGTGGCTGAAGAACGAGAAGCTGGAACTGGGCGAGATTCCTCGCCTGCCGGACGATCACGGCTTCAACCCGAAGGATGTTATCCAGCGCATGCAGGCGTTCGGCTATACCGTCGAAACCATGCAAATGATGCTGTTGCCAATGGTGACCGAAGCACGCGACCCGCTCGGCTCGATGGGCAACGATGCGGCGCTGGCTTGTCTTTCGGACAAGTCGCGGATGATCTACGACTATTTCAAGCAGCTCTTTGCGCAAGTGACGAACCCTGCGATCGACTCGATTCGCGAAGAAGTCGTCATGTCGCTGGAATGTTTCATCGGCCCGGAAGGCAACCTGCTGGAGATCTCACCGCAGCGTGCCCACCGGCTACGCGTGCCGCACCCGATCCTGTCCAACGAGGAACTCTCCTCGCTGAAGAATATGGACTACCGTGGCTGGCGCTCGAAAGCGATCGACATCACCTTCGAGAAAGACGCGGGTACCGCCGGCCTCATGGAAGCGCTGGATCGAATCTGTCGCGAGGTGTCGGAAGCGATTGAACAGGGCTACTCGCTCGCCATCCTCTCCGATCGCGCGATCTCGGAAACGCGTATGCCGATCTCCTCGCTGATCGCCTGCGGCGCCGTGCACCATCACCTGGTCCGCACGCATGCGCGCACGAAGATCGGCATCGTGCTGGAGACCGGCGAGGCACGCGAAGTTCACCATCACTGTTTGCTGATCGGCTATGGCGCCGACGCAATCAACCCGTACCTGGCGTTCGAGTCCCTGTGGCAGGCGCGTCGCGACGGACTGTTGCCCGAAGACGACTACCCGAAGGACTACCTGATCGTTCGCGCCTACAAGAAAGCTGTCGCAAAAGGCATGCTGAAGGTGATGGCCAAGATGGGCATCTCGACCCTGCAATCCTACAAGGGAGCGCAGATCTTCGAGGCGGTCGGACTCGCGAAAGACATCATTGACCGCTGTTTTGTCGGCACGGCCAGCCGCGTCCAGGGCGTCAACTTTGACGTGCTGTACCAGGAAATGAAACAACGGCACGAGATCGGCTACCCGGTTCGCGAAAAGAACCTTATTCCGGTGCTACCGAATCCTGGCGATATTCACTGGCGAAATCATGGCGACGCCCACATGTGGGACCCGAACGCCATTGCGAAGCTGCAGGTTGCGGCGCGCACAAACAATGCCGATGCCTATTGGGAGTTCTCGAAGTACACCAACGAGCAAACCACGCGCGCGTGTACATTCCGCGGCCTGCTCAAATTCAACGAAGGCGTGAATGGCGGCTCGGTGCCGATCGAGGAAGTCGAGTCGGCACAGGACATCGTCAAACGATTCTGCACCGGCGCAATGAGTTTCGGTTCGATCTCCGCCGAGAGCCACGAAACGCTCGCCATTGCGATGAACCGCCTCGGCGGCAAGTCGAACACCGGTGAAGGCGGTGAAGACCCTGCCCGTTTCACGCCGATGGCAAACGGCGATTCCAAGCGCTCGGCCATCAAGCAGGTGGCTTCGGGTCGCTTCGGCGTCACGATCTGGTATCTCGCCAACTCCGACGAACTCCAGATCAAGATCGTCCAGGGTGCAAAGCCTGGCGAAGGCGGCGAGTTGCCCGGTGGCAAGGTGGACGAGACGATCGCCCGCATCCGTCACTCAACGCCCGGCGTCGGCCTCATCAGTCCGCCGCCGCACCATGACATTTATTCGATCGAAGACATCGCGCAGTTGATTCACGACCTGAAGAACTCGAACCCTTCAGCGCGGATCAGCGTGAAACTCGGATCGGAAATCGGCGTCGGCACCATTGCTGCCGGTGTCACCAAGGCAAAGACAGATCACCTGGTGATCGCCGGTCACGACGGCGGCACCGGCGCCTCGCCGCTGACTTCGATCAAGCACGCGGGCCTGCCATGGGAACTGGGCCTCGCCGAAACGCACCAGACGCTCGTGATGAACAACCTGCGCTCCCGCGTTTACTTGCAAACCGACGGCCAGCTCAAGACCGGCCGGGACGTCGCGATTGCAACGTTGCTCGGGGCCGAGGAGTACGGCTTTGCTACGGCACCGCTCGTGACGCTGGGTTGCATCATGATGCGCAAGTGTCACCTGAACACCTGCCCGGTCGGTATTGCGACGCAGGACCCGGAACTGCGCAAGAAATTCTCGGGCAAGCCGGAATACGTGGTGAACTACCTGTTCATGGTGGCCGAGGAACTTCGGCAGATCATGGCGATGCTCGGCTTCCGCACCATCAACGAGATGGTCGGCCGTACGGACGCGCTCGACTGGGATCATGCGATCACGCACTGGAAGGCGAAGGGGCTGGACCTTTCCGCAATCCTCGAGCCGGCACGCATCATGTACCCGGACACCCAGACGTATCGCACGATGTCCCAGGACCATGGCCTCGAGAATGCACTGGACAACGAACTGATCCGGCTCGCGAAACCCGCTATCGAGTCCGGACAGCGTGTCGACATCGACCTCGGTGTGCAGAACATCAACCGGGTCGTTGGCACCATGCTTTCCCATGAAGTCGCCAAGGCGACCAAGGGAGAACTGCTGCCCGAGGACACGATCAACATCAAGCTGACCGGCAGCGCCGGCCAGAGCCTGGGCGCCTGGCTCGCGAAGGGTATTACGATCCAGGTCGAAGGCGACGCCAACGACTACGTCGGCAAGGGCCTTTCCGGCGGCAAGGTAATCATCTATCCGCCGAAGAACTCCTCGTTCAAGGCAGAAGACAACGTGCTGATCGGCAACGTCGTACTCTACGGCGCCATCACCGGCGAAGCCTATTTCCGCGGTATCGCGGCAGAACGCTTCTGCGTCCGCAACAGCGGCGCCACCGCCGTGGTGGAAGGTATCGGTGATCATGGCTGCGAATACATGACCGGCGGCCGCGCCGTCATCCTCGGCAAGACCGGACGCAACTTCGGCGCCGGAATGAGCGGCGGCATCGCCTACGTCTGGAACAAGGACGGCGACTTCGAAGCGAACTGCAACAAGGAAACGTTCGAACTCGAACGCCTGGAACAGGATGTCGATATCGCCGAGCTTCGATCGTTGATCGAGAAGCACCATCAATACACGGGATCTTCCGTGGCCGAGGCGATCCTCGCGAACTGGGAAGCCGAGCTTCCGCGATTCGTGAAGGTCATGCCGACCGACTACAAGCGTGTCCTGATGGAAATGGCGGCGAAGAACGAGAAAGTCAGCGCAATCGCCTGACCACCGGGTAAAACAAGAACGACAGAGCAGCTTGGCATAAGCAGAGAGCAGTATGGGTAAACCGACGGGATTCAAGGAATTTCCCAGGAAGACGGAGCCGTATCGTCCGGAGGCGGAACGGGTTCTCGATTTCAAGGAAATCTACACCGAACACGACGAGACGCACCTCGCGACGCAAGGCGCACGGTGTATGGACTGCGGCGTACCGTTCTGCCAATCGAACAATGGCTGCCCGATCTACAACCTGATTCCGGAATGGAACGACCTGGTTTACCGCGGCCGTTGGCACGACGCGCTCGATCGCCTGCACAAGACAAACAACTTTCCCGAATTCACGGGTCGCGTGTGCCCGGCACCGTGCGAAGGTGCGTGCGTGCTCGGCATCACCGACCCTGCCGTGACCATCAAGAACATCGAAAACGCGATCATCGATCGCGGTTGGGCAGAAGGC
>JAGRIN010000176.1 GCA_020443245.1 Pseudomonadales bacterium | reverse complement strand
CAATGCCGTAGACACGATTAATCGCGGCTCCCCGGTGCCGCGGCGACATATCCTCGAGTTCGACTGCCTGCTGCCGCCAGTACTCGCCAAGTTCAAGAAATCGCACCTGGCCTTGCTGGTCACGATCCTGGTACTCGATGCGCAAGCCCTTGCCGTCGCCGATTTCGATCACACCGAGCGCGACAATCAGCACAAAGGCATAGAACGCGCAGAGGGCCAGCGGCAGATATAGCACGACGCCCCGCTGCTCCTGCAATTCCCGCGTAAGAAGCGCCTTCATCTGGTTCACGATCTTCCCCTTTTCATCTTGGCGACAAACAGATCCGCGACGCTCGGGACGTGAATTTCACCTAACGACTCGAGCCGGTCGCGCTGAACATCTTCAAAGAGCATCACTTTCTTTCCGAGCATGTCCCGAACCGTGAGTGGGCCCAGCGCCATCGCGGCTTCCACATTCTCGGGCGAGACCAGCACATCGGCGTAGCGCATGGCGAGTTCGTCCATCGCGCTATCCAGTACGATCCGGCCACCGTCGATAAACAGCAGGTGTGTGAGTAGCGACTCGATCTCCTCAACCTGATGGGTCGTCACGAGAATGCTTGTCTCATGGTCGAAGTAATCGTTCAGCAGCCTGTCGTAGAACGACTTGCGATAGAGGATGTCGAGACCCAGCGTCGGCTCGTCCAGCACCAGCAGTTCGACATCGATCGCCATCACGATGGCAAGATGAAGCTGCGTGACCATGCCCTTCGAGAGTTGGCGGATCTTCTTTGACGGCGCAATATCGGTCTCGCCAAGAAACGCCTCGGCGCGCTCGCGCGAGAACCCTGGATGTACCCCTTCGACGTAGTCGATCAGTTCGCGAACGCGCATCCAGCGTGGCAAGACACCGACATCCGAGATGAAGCACACGCGTTCCATGACCTTGTGGCGACCGATCCGCGGGTCCATCCCCAATACGTCCAGTTCGCCATCGAATTCCGTGAGGCCGAGGATCGCCTTCAGTGCGGTGGTCTTGCCTGCGCCATTCGGGCCAATGAGGCCGACGATCGAACCGCGTGCGATCGTGAAACTCACGTCTGACAGCGCTTCGAATCCACCATAGTGTTTGCTGAGCCCTTCGGCCCTTACGATCTCAGTCATGTTTTTCGCTCCAGGCATCCAGCAGCGCCGGGACAGACAGTCCCAGGCGCGTCATCCGCTCACAGACCTCAGGCCACTCTTCGGTCAAAAAGCGATCCCGTTCCTGCGCCAGCAACGCCGTGGTGGCGGCGTCCCGGACATACATCCCGAGGCCGCGGCGCTTCTCGACAAGGCCCTCGTCAACCAGGATCTGGTAGGCCTTTGAAACGGTAATGGGGTTGATCCGCAGGTCGCTCGCAACCTGGCGCACCGAAGGCAGTGCATCGCCGTCACGGTAGACGCCTTCCAGAATCATCTCGACGATCCGGTCCCGTAGCTGCCGGTAGATTGGATCCTTGTCATTCCAGTTGATGTGCACGGCGTCCTACCGCTCTAGTGTTGTACTCAACTATAACACCAAAACAGGACGATGCAATACCCGGGAGGACACTTTTTTCAGCCGGGTCGCCCGACGGCAAGATCCTTGATGAGACCGGTGATGAGGGTAACCGCGTCCTTGCGTTCGAAGGTCGCGAGCTTCGCGGAGATGGCTGCCCTGTCCTCGTAGACTTCCCGCACCGCCTCGGCCAGCGATTCCGGCGTCAATTTCTCCTGCGGGATAACGCGACTCATGCCTGCGGCTTCAAACACGCGCGCATTGTCGATCTGGTCACCGCGACTCGCGGACAACGGCAATGGCACCAGTACGTGCGGTTTTCGTGCCGCGAGCAGTTCATACAGCGAGTTCGCGCCCGCGCGTGACAGCACAACATCGGCGGCAGCCAGCACGTCACCGAAGCCCTGGCCGATGAAGGCGCGCTGCACATAGCCGGGCCGGTTCGAAAGCTCGGCGGACTCCAGCCCGGCGCCCGTAACGTGAATGACGTCGAAGTCAGGCAGTGCATCGAGCGCACCACGCACCGCCTGGTTGATCGATGTCGCCCCAAGGCTGCCACCGAACACGAGCAAGACCGGCTTGTCTCCCGAGAGGCCGAACATTGTGAGTCCGGCTTGCCGGTCGCCTGACAGCAACGATTCGCGAACCGGAGAGCCAGTGACCACCGTCTTGCCCGGAGGCAGGTACTGCACGGTTTCATCAAAATTGACGCAAATCCGGCGCACAAACGGGAACGCCAGGCGATTGGCGAGACCCGGCGTGATATCAGATTCATGGCCAATGACCGGTATCCGGCACAACCAGGCGGCAAACACGACCGGCACACTGACGAAACCGCCCTTGGAGAAGACCACCTTCGGTCGCAGCCGCAGGAGAATCGCGAGAGACTGGAGAACGCCGAACAGGATCCGGAACGGATCGGTGAAATTCTGCCACGAGAAATACCGGCGCAACTTGCCGGATGCGATCGGATAGTAAGGGACTCGCAGCTCTTCGATAAGTGCCCGCTCGATGCCGTCACGCGATCCAATGTAGGCAGTGCGCCACCCCTCGCCCGTCAGCCTGTCGATGATCGCGATATTCGGCGTGACGTGGCCGGCACTGCCACCTCCCGTGAATACGATGTCTGTCATGACATACCCAGGACTTGCTTGACGAACGGGATCGTGACTTTCTTCTGCTGCCGAAGCGTTTCGACTTCGAGCTTGTCCATCAGTGCAAGCAGGCTCGACATGTCGCGGCTCGAACGACTCAGGATGAAGCGGCAAACCTCGTCCGGAATCGCAAAACCTTCCCGCCGCGCCCGCTCGCGCAGGACCATCAGCTTCTCGTCGTCCGTCAGGTGATCGGTCACAACCTGCCCCGCCGCGATGAGTCGGGATTTCAGGTCGGGCAGCCTGACGCCAAGCGTATTCGCGCGCGAGGCAGCCGAGAGGATCAGCGTTTTGCCGGCATCACGCACGCTGTTGATGAGGTGGAACAGCGCCGTCTCCCATTCTTCGACACCCGCGAGGGCATCGATGTCATCGATGCAGACAAGATCAAACGACTCGAGCCTTTCGATGAGCGCCGGGGCATGGCCCGCCAGTTCCGTCAGGTAGATCGACGTATTCCCGGAGTGGTTGGCTTCGTGGCAAGCGGCCTGCAACAAATGACTGCGCCCGCTTCCGGGCTCTCCCCACAGGAATACGACCCCATGCATCGCCTGCAGGCGACGGCCCGCCTCACCGATATAGTTAGCGAAGGTTGCGTCCGGACGCAGCTTGATGTCGAGCGGAAGTTGTCGGGACAAGGTCAATCGCGATTCCCGTAATACTGGCTGCCGATGTAACGGGCATGGGCATGGCGAACGAACACCATGATGACCGCTGCGACCGGTAGCGCGAGCAGGACACCGACAAATCCGAACAGTTGACCGCCGGCGAGTACCGCAAAGATCACCGCAACCGGATGCAGGCCAATGCGGTCACCGACCAACAGCGGTGTGAGAACAGTCCCTTCGAGCAACTGGCCGATACCGAAAACGATCGCGACGTAAACGAGGTGAACAAGATCGTGATACTGGAAGACAGCGGCCGTTACCGCCGCAACGATACCAACCGCAAAACCCAGGTACGGCACAATGCTGGCGAGCCCGGCGAGCATCCCGATGAGAATGGCCAGGTCGAGTCCGACGATCACGAGGCCCAGTGCATAGATGCAGCCCAGCAGGAACATGATGAGCAGTTGGCCGCGCAGGAACGCCGAGAGCACCTCGTCACACTCTGCCACCAGCGTTACGACGGTTTTTTCAGTATCGCGCGGCACCAGCTCGCGAATGGATTGCATGATGAGATCCCAGTCGCGCATGAGGTAGAACGCGACGACGGGAATCAGCGCAAGGTTCATCACCCACGCGACGAGCGCCATCCCGGAGGCCGTGACCTCGGACACCAGACGCGTCGCAATGCCGCCGGCCTGTTGCCAGTTCTGCGTCAGGCGCTCGCGCAAGACATCGAGCTTGATGTCGAACGGGTCCACGCCGAAATACTGGACGATCAGCGGGCTCGCGGTTTGCTGTAGCCAGTGGATGAAGTCGGGTATGCGATTGACGAGCGAGCTCACCTCCCTCACCAGCATCGGTACGAGCACCAGAATCGCCGCCGCGAGAATGGCGGAAAACGCGAAGAACACGATGAAGACACCCAACGTGCGGTTGACGCGCATCGCCTCGAGGCGGTCGACCAGCGGGTCGCCCAGGTACGCGATGCCGATACCCACAAGAAAGGGCGTGAGAATCGGCTGGAGCAACCAGACAAGGACAAAGAACGCCCCAACGGCGAGCAGCGCAAAGACCTGCTGGATGCCGGTCACTTACCCGTCCATTGGTAGTGCAGCGGTTCTCCCGGACCACCAGCATTGATCAGCACCAGTTTGTCGTCGAGCTCGATGATCTCGCGGAGTTGTTCGACCTGGCCTTCGGTACTCAGGCGAAACAGGATCTCGTTGCCGTCGACTTCTTCAACGCTGCTGTCGACGACGGGCGTCAGCGACTCCAGATAGGCACTGAGGTGCGCATAGTCCTCCAACGTCTTCACGCCTTCGACACGCAGTGTCAGCGACCCGCGCGAAGAGTCCACCGCGTAACGTTGTGCCAACTGGTCCGCCAGGACGTTTATGACGCCCGAAACCAGGTCTTCTTCGTCGTACCCGACATTCTCGAACGTCTTCCACTGGTCCAGCAGGCGATAGGTCCAGCGTCCCGACCACTGCCCGCCCGTATGCTGCACGCGACCGGCCAGGACGACGTCGGGGCTGTAACGCGTGGAAGCGAGATCGATGCGATCGAGGAAGAGCCCCCAAACCTCCGCACTGGTCAGCTTCGATGCATCCTCGAGGTCCATGAGCGGGAAGAGCAGCGGCAGGCCGCGCACACGTGCCTGGCGAGTCAACGCACCGGCGAACGGGTCCGACTCCGTCACAATGCGGCGTTCCGCGCCATCCGAGACCGCTACCCAAAGCAGCACCCCGGGCCGATTACTGCCCCAGACCGGAAAGCCTCCCTGACGCAACAGCCTCGAGATTGCGCTGGGATCGAACGAGACCTTGAGCAGCCGCGCAGGCACCTCGCGGTTGTCGACGACCAGCGTACGATCCGTGGATTCGTAACCGTACTGGTAGTAGTAGGCTGCCGGGCGTTTCAGCGCATTGTCGATCATCGAATTGTTCAGGACGTCCGTCGACCCGGACACCCGAATCAGGACCTGTCGCATGGCTGCCCGCGCGCCATCGGCCAGCTGCGACTCGTCCTGGCTGACGACCAGGACCTCGCCCACATAGAGATTTTCCACCGGGAGTGCCAGGCATGGCAGCGAGATGATCCACATCGCGAGGATGCAGCTAAGGGAACTTCTTTTGATAGGAACAATCCTTGAGAAATACGTGGCGTTAACGTTCAGGGCGCATTCAGCGCCGCCCGATCAAGCTCGACAGGGCGAATCGGCAGTGCGAGCATGCAACGTCCCGGAATTTTCATAGGTTGACGAAGGATTTACAAGTTGAGCGCGACAGGAGCGACATCCCGAATTGCGGCTATCTACCAGGGCATAGCGACAGTCGCCTTGATGACGCTGGCGGCGTGCGCCGTCGACGCGGAACCGAGGCAGTTCAAGGCCGAATATCGCGCCAATTACAACGGCCTGCCGATCAGCGCGAGGGGCGTACGCGAACTGACCCGGCTCGAAAACGGGCGGTACAAGCTGGTTTCCCGCGCCAGCGCCTTCTTTGCCCACGTCGAGGAGACCACGGAATTCACCATCGATGATGACAATGAGCTGACGCCATACCAATACCAGTATCATCGCGGCGGACTTGGCAAGAACCGTGATGCGGTCCTGACGTTCGACTGGGAATCGATGCAGGTCGAGAACGATGTCCAGGACAAGCCCTGGACCATGGAGATTCCTCCGGGCACGCAGGACAAACTGTCATACCAGTTCAAGATGCGGGCCGACCTGATGGCCGCCTGGGCGGCGGGGAACCACAACCCGACGCTCGCCTACGACGTCGCAGACGGCGGCTCGATGAAACACTACAAATTCGAGGTGACCGGTGAGGAAACTGTCCGCACGCCTGCCGGCGAATTCAGGACAGTGAAAGTCACCCGTGTACGCAAAGACTCGGACAGGGTGACTTTTTTCTGGCTCGCGCCCGACTATGACTTCCTGATGGTCAGGTTCGAGCAACACGAGGATGACGGCGACAGCCTCAAACTCGTCCTGAAGAAGGTGAGTTTCAAGGATGCCGCCGACTGATCAGCCCGCTTTCGGCACCCAGCCGATGCACCACCCCTCGGCGGCAACGAGTCGATTCTGGAACAGCGCACAGCCACCCCACCCCTCATCGGCAGCGGTGTAGAACTGGCAGTTGTGGCAGAACTGGTCCGCTGCGGCGGTACCGGACTTGTCTGCGCGTGGTGCCGCGGTCGCGTCATGGTGATATTTCATCGCCATGGCCGTCGGGTCGTCTTCAGTTACTTTTTCCGCCGCCCTTGCGGTGACCGGCAAGTTGACGAGCGGGATCAGGGCGAGCCCTGCGGTGGTCTTGAGGAAATTCCGCCGTGTAGGCATATCGGGTCAATCCTTCTGCTGAAATGCGACGCCATTTTAACGCAATGAAAGCGCGATTTCCGTGACCCCGATCAACGGTCCACGCAGCCTTGTCACGCCCTGGGCAGTGTCACGCCCCGCTGCCC
>JAGRIN010000175.1:297-6762 GCA_020443245.1 Pseudomonadales bacterium | reverse complement strand
CATAGCCTTGCGACAGGCAGTCGACGATCTGTTGCTCGCGCTCGAGGCGGTGGTCGATGAATGCGCGCACGTAATTCTTCACGTCCTGGATGCAGGTCCCGTGAGTCGGCCAGTAGATCTCGTCGTCGCGTTCCAGCAGCAGTTCCAGGCTCCGCATGTATTCGGTCATATCACCGTCAGGCGGGGAGATGACGCTCGTGGACCAGCCCATGACATGGTCGCCGGTAAACAGGGCCCTTTCCTCTTTGAGGGCGTAGCAGATGTGGTTGGAGGTATGTCCGGGCGTATAGACACACTCCACGGTCCACCCGTTGCCCTCGATGACGTCGCCATGCCGGACCGTGACGTCCGGCACGAAGTCCATATCGCCGCCTTCCTCAACCTGGACGCCTTGCTCCACCTTTCCGGCCCCGTGCGGGCCGTAGCCGTACGTTTTGGCCTTCCAGAAGTCCTTGAGGGGCGCGGCCGCCGGGGAATGATCCATGTGCGTATGCGTAATCAGGATGTGCGTTACGGTTTCGCCGGCCAGAGACTGCTTTAATGCTTCGATATGTTCGGGCATCATGGGACCGGGGTCGATGACTGCGACCTCGCCCCGGCCGATCACATAGGTACCTGTGCCACGGAAGGTGAAGCCGGAGGGATTATTGGCGATGATCCTGCGAACGAGCGGGGTCAGCTCTTGCAACTCACCGTACTTGAAGTCGAACTGGTAGGTAAAAGGGATTTTGGTAGCCATGACTGCCCCGATACTTCGCAAACGGGACCCAAGCTTATCAGAGGGGTACTGCCAATCATACCGGGCGCCCTTGAAGCGACGCAGGGAACGCATTATAAGGGGCCGGTCGACTGGGATTTCATATCGGGAGATTCGGCATGGCCGCTGACCAGGCCACCTTCAAGCGTCTGATCGACATCGGGATCGCGCTCTCGGCGGAGAAGAATCCTGACCGCCTGATGGAAATGATCCTGCTGGAGGCCAAGGGACTCGCCGGCGCCGATGGCGGAACGCTCTATATTCGTACTCGCAATGACGAGCTGGAATTCAAGATCGTTCGCACTGACTCACTGGGTGTGGCGCAGGGCGGCACAAGTGGCGTCGACATCTCACTTCCGCCGGTACAGATGTACGGAGAGGACGGTGAACCCAACCTCAATGCGATCGTCAGCTACTGCGCCAACACCGGCAAGACGATCAATATCCACGACGCCTACGACTCGACCCAGTTCGACTTTTCCGGTACCAAGAAGTTTGACCAGGCCACCGGCTATCATTCGAAGTCGTTTTTGACGGTACCGCTCAAGAACCACCAGGGAGAAGTGATCGGCGTCCTCCAGCTCCTGAATTCGCTGGACCCCAGGACACGAGAAGTCGTGACGTTCTCCGAAGACATCACGCCGATGATCGAGGCGCTGGCATCCCAGGCAGCGGTTGCACTGGACAACCAGACGCTCATCGAAGCGCAACGAAATCTGCTCGACTCGTTCATCGAACTCATGGCGAGCGCGGTCGACGCGAAGTCTCCGTACACCGGCGGCCATTGCCAGCGCGTTCCGATGCTGACAGAAATGCTGACGTCGGCAGCGTGCCAATCCCGTTCCGGACCTTTCGCCGACTTCAACCTGAACGAGGAAGAGTGGTACGAACTGCATATCGGCGCGTGGTTGCACGACTGCGGCAAAGTCACGACACCCGAATACGTCGTCGACAAGGCGACCAAGCTCGAGACGATTACCGACCGGATCCATGAGATCCGGATGCGTTTCGAGGTGATCAAGCGCGAGGCCCACATCGAGTGCCTCGAGAAGATCATTGCGGGGGAGGGCGACGCCGGGACATTGAGGTCGGCGCTCGAGAAGGAACTCGCGCAGGTCGACGACGACTTCGCGTTTATCGCCGAGTGCAACCTCGGTGGCGAGTTCATGGCGGACGAACAGATCGAGCGTGTCAAACGGATTGCCAAGAGGCAGTGGACACGCACACTCGACGACCGGCTCGGCATCTCGCACGAAGAATTGAAACGCAAGGAGAGGACAGCAGCCAAGGCGCTGCCCTGCACGGAAGACCTGCTCGAAGACCGCATTGACCACATCGTCGAGCACGATGCGGTTGTGCATTCCGCGGACCCCGACAACCAGTACGGATTCAAGGTCGACGTACCTGAACACAAGTACAACCTGGGCGAGGTCTACAACCTCTGCATCGCGCGAGGAACACTGACACCTGAAGAGCGCTTCAAGATCAACGATCACATCGTACAGACCATCGTGATGCTGGAGAACCTGCCGTTCCCCAAGCATCTGGAGCGCGTGCCGGAAATAGCCGGCGGCCATCACGAAAAGATGGACGGCACCGGATATCCGAAGAAGCTGAAGGGAGCCGAGATGTCCGTGCCGGCGCGCATCATGGCGATTGCCGACGTGTTCGAGGCCCTGACTGCCGCGGACCGTCCTTACAAACCACCCAAGAAGCTGTCAGAGAGCATCAAGATCATGAGCTTCATGGTGAAGGACCAGCACCTCGATCCGGACCTGTTCCGGCTCTTCCTCGAGTCAGGGGTCTACCAGGACTACGCGAACCGGTTCCTGCAGCCGGGCCAGATCGACAAGGTCAATATCGCGGATTACTTCTGACCGACCGATGCGGTCACGATCGACGCGTTCGGCCGGGTTTCGTGATACTGGTGGCAGTTGAGACACGTGTTGTTGGCATTGCCGGGTGCGTGACAGTTCTCACACACTGCCTTGCGGTGCGGCTCGAAGCCGTGGACCATGTTCTCTCCACTCCCGGTCTTCAGTACATGGCAGGTAGTGCAATTGTCCGGGTCGTGCAGCATGGCCATGTGCGGACGATGGTTGAACTTCACATAGCCTGAGGCGGCATACTGGCGCCCGGCTGCGGTCCAGTTGATGTGCTCGCCTTGCTCGCTGTGGCATTCGGTGCAAGCCCGAAAGTCGTTCTCCAGGTTCTCGGCAATTCGTGTCAGCAGTTCGTGGCGATCCTTCGCCAGCGCGTCAGCGTCGGCTGCCAGCGGCCGATGGCTGAACTTCACCACAGCCTCGATCCAGTGCTTCAGCAGTCCATCGGCGTGTACCACGGGGCGATAACTGATGGTTCCTTCATCCGAGTCGACGCGCCACCCGCTCATGTTTTTCGAGGTCATCCATTGCGCCTGATCCGATTCGTCGTCATCGGATGAGACATCCTCGCCCTTCATGTCCTGGTCGAGCTGCGGCATGTAGCGTTGCTTGAACATCTGCATGACAAAGCTCGCGGAGGCGAGTTCCGCCGCGAGATTGCGAACGGCAGGATCATCGGTCGTCGTGTCGAAGGCGGCGGCGATGCGCTGGCTTCTCGCCTCGGCACCCTCGTCGCTGTATTCGGCGAGATCTTTGACCAGGTGCTTGATCGCCTGTGCGAGCTCTGCCTTCTTCTCGGTCTCGTCGTTGTCCTCCAGCGTGAGCTGCCACTCGTAGAGATCGCCATACGAGTCGTAGGTGATCGATTTCAGCATCGGAACGGCTGCGTCGTCGCCGGCCAGCAGCATCGTCATCATCGGCGTGAGACGTTCTGCGTAGGCATAGTCCATGGGCCAGTACATCTTTTCGTCGAACTCCATCGACGGGAGCTGCAGAACGAGCAAGGCGTTCTTCTTGATTGCATCGCCGTGGTGGTCTTCGGAACCCTGTGCGTGGCATCCCTCGCAGGCAGTCTCGAATGGCCGCACCAGCATGGTTCGGCCAAGCGGGTCCGCCTCGTGGCATTGCGCGCACTTGAGCTTCCCGCCTTCGAAGCGGGTCGCGTGCTCCGAATGATCGAAGATGATGCCGCGGTTGGTGTGATCCAGCGCTGTGAACTCAGGGTGCCCCTTGTTGAAACTTTCGAAGCGGGTCTCGTGACAGACCTGGCACTTGGCGTCGCTCATCGCCTTCATGTTGTGGTCGGGTCCGAGGTGCTCGCGGTGGCAGGTCGCACACGGAATCACGTCATCATCGAATTGCGGTTTGCCGTGAATCAGTTCGGCCAGGTCGAGGCTCGCGGTCGTGAGGCCGGCCAGCGCCATCGGTGAACGCCCGGGTGATGCCGTGCCCTGATCGCCACTGCCGGGTTGCCCTGCCGCATTCGAATCCGCCCTGGCGTTCGATTTCTCCGCCATGCGCGCCATGGCCTCTTCGGAACGGCTGTGAACACGCAGGGCCGCCGCCTGGTCCCGGGTCGAGGTCGAGAAATGGCAGGCCAGGCACTGACTGCTCTGGTGCGCGGTATTCGATTCATAGTCCCCGGACATGAGCGCTGCTTTCACCCAGCCGCCGAAAGTCGTATCGCCGCTGACGTGGCAGACACCGCAGTTCTGGCTGCCGGGCGGCCCCTGGATTGCCATGTGGCTCGCGCTGAGTTCGCCGGGCGACGTAAAGTGAAGACGCCAGGGCCCTGCAAGGCCGATGACGAGAATGCCGAGTGCAAGCATGGCAGCGAGGCGAACGACCAGTGCGCGCTTTGCTCTCATACTGCGAACGGGTTGGCAGACCTCCTGCTCCGGCTTCGGATTGCAGCACCGTCCATCGGGCAGTGGTCCCTGTTCACAAGTACCACCGAAGACATCTGCACGCGTGCAGACCCAGCGGTCGCCTTCCCTTACCGGCGCGCAATGTGCCTGCGCCTGGGCTGTGCAACGACCCTTGCCGTCCGGGCCCAGCTTGCAGGCATGGCCGTCACGCGCCCAGCCACAGACCCAGTCCTGGTTGGGACGCTCGTAGGAACTCGATCGATGGTCCAGTTGTTGTAGCGGAATTCTCAACTGATGGTCCCCGCGAATGCGTACACGAGCACGACATGCGCGACGAGGAAGATGAGCAGCATGTACGTCAGTGGTATGTGAGCGAAAAGCCAGAGCTTCAAAATGCCCTGCCGCGTATAGTGGAAGTCGAGGTCATCCTTTTGGCCGATCAGCGAGGTCAGTTCCCTTGCAATCTCACGCTCGCTTTCGCTGAGGTAGCGGTCCAGCGCTTCGAGGTCGTGCAGGATCTGTTGTCTTGGCCGCTCCGAGCGGATCAGGTGCGCGCCGAGGTGTTGTGGCCGCGACATGAAGTCAGCGAGTCGCATGCTGTAGAAGTCTGACAGGATCGATGACCCGTGCTTTTCGATCGATTGCAGGACCAGTGCCTTGGCCCTGTCGCTCAGTTCTCGCCGGAACCGCGGGATGCGCTCGAAGATCACTTCGCTGCCGCGGTCCGCCAGGCTGTTTGGTACCGAACGGCTCAGGTAAAGGCCCACGATGCCGCTCAGCGCGAGGAGCAGGAAGAGAGCATAGAGAACCGATTCGAACAGGCCGCGCGGCAGGCGCGCACCCGTATGGAAGAAGAACACGAGGATCGCCAGGTAGCCGACGTAGACGTGAAGCTGCAGCCACGTCGACGACTTGAAGAGCGGTGGATAGGTGAGTTTCTTCCTGACATTGAACAGCGTCAGGACGATGACGAGTGAAAGCAGCGTCCAGCCTGAAACGAAAGCGATGTCGTGCAGTGACAGCGACCAGGCGAGCAGCAACGGGATGATGACGGCTGCGACAGCGAGCGTCACGAGACTGAGACGACGTCTCCGTGCCTTGAAGGTAATCATCGATTGAGCCATTTGGACAGGGACTCGAGCTCGTCCATGTCGACGCGTTTCAATGCGTCGTGCGGGCATGCACGTTCGCAGGCCGGCCCGCCGTGGTGGTCGACGCAGAGGTCGCACTTGGTCGCCTTCGAGATGGCATGTCCACGTGCGGGATCTACCAGCACAGCCTCGCTTGCGCCCGCATCCCGCACGTTCACCATACGGATATTGTCATAGGGGCAACTGTTCGCGCACGTGCTGCAGCCGATGCAGGTCAGATCGTTGATGACGATCTCTCCGCCCCCGGGGCTGCGATGGATGGCGCCCGTCGGGCAGCCGATCATACAAACCGGGTCCTCGCAGTGCATGCAGGCATTCGCCACCATGAAGTGACCGTGGATCTTGCCGTGTCGGACAAAGCGTGGATTGTTGTCATGGCCACTGGCGCAGGCGCGCACGCAGTCGTCGCACCGGGTGCATCGATCGAGATCGATCAGCATCGTCGCGGTACCGTTGATGAAACGGTTTTCGACGAGAAATTCCATCATGTCGGGGCCGGACTTGTTGGCCTGGCGACGTCGATCGCGCGCGATGAGGCGATCGTGGCGCGGCGCTTTCCGTCGGTCACCGCCCGGTTTCGCGTCGAGGTTGCGACGATCCAGCGTTTCGCCGAGGAACTTGCGTGGCAGCTTGCCCTCGTACCACAGGTCCTTGATCGAGGGGTAGATGACCTCTTCGAATGTTCTCGTCGGCACGCGAACGATGTCGGTATAGCCAGCAGCACGCAGCGTCGAGCGCAGCGGCGTCTGTTCGTGATTGGCGACGTTGTGCATGAGTTCAGGCAGGCCGTAGACATCGCCTTTGCC
>JAGRIN010000175.1:0-287 GCA_020443245.1 Pseudomonadales bacterium | reverse complement strand
GATAACCGAACGTGAATTCGCCGCTGCCGTGGCGACGACTGAGACGCCCGAACCCGGCGCGAATGAGGATCAACCCGTTCGAGTACTGGCCTTCTTCGACGATGATCGGCTCCTGCGAGAGCGGATCGACAGAACGCTGGCGGAGTTCCTGGTATGAACCGTACCAGTCGTATGAGCCGAACGTTTCGAATTCTGCTTCGGCGACGATCCGGTCCCACTGGGACTGGTCGAGGTTTGCCTTCATGAGCAGCGGCGAGTTGCGCAGCGCGCCTTGCAGTCCGTTGGTA
>JAGRIN010000174.1 GCA_020443245.1 Pseudomonadales bacterium | reverse complement strand
CGAGCATGTTCTCGAAGCCGGGATCGAACGCTTTCCAGCTCATGTCTGCGCCGTAGTTGTTCAGGCGATAGCGTTCGAGAAAGTGGAAGGGGATGAAGACGTCTTCAGGCGGCGAGACCCCAACGCCCAGCGAAAGGATGTTGTAGAAGAGCGGCATCGGTGCCCAGTCGTCCAGGACGCCGACGACCCGGAACGGGTTGTCGTCGAGCAGTACCGTGCGCCCGACACTGTTCTCACCACCGAACAGCCGCTCGTTTGTCGCACGGCTGATCACGACCACGGGGTTGGGTCCGTCGTCGTCGGCTTTGTCCCACGGGCCGCCGTAGAGGAACGGCACATCGAACATGGGGAAGAATCCTCGGAAGGTAACGCGGGTACGGACCTGGAACGGCCTGCCGCCGTCGCTACGTGCCTGTGGCGTGACCGCGTACATGTTGGCCTGGAACATGGCGGCCTGGTGGACCGGGATGTCCGAATCGATCAGGTGCATCGCATCCTGGTAGGTCATGAGGTGCGGCGGTTCGCCGGCACGCCAGGTGCCGCCGCCGTATTCGTCGTTCGGGCCCCAGGAATCGATCATCACGCGAAAGACGCGATCGGACTTCTGCGGAAGCGGGTCTCGTTCGAGCAGGTGCCATGCCGTCAGCAGGATCATGAACACGCCGATACCGAGGCCAATGGCACACACGATCATGGCGCTGAGCAGTTTCGATCGACGGATGCTCGCAATCGCGAGGCGAAACTCGTAGGTCACGCGCGTTCTCCCGAGGTATTAGACGTTAGACGCAAGTTGCCCCGGGTCGGTTTAATTGACCGCGTGACCGGGCGCCTATTGCTTGCGCGGAAAGACCCACGGATGGGATGCAGAGAGCCCGCCGTCCACTGCGATGGCCTGTCCATTGACGTAGGACGCGCCGTCGCTGAGCAGGAAGCACGCCATCTCGGCGATCTCTTCCGGATTGCCGTAGCGAGCAGCGGGATTGATCTGGCCGATGCGGTCTTCGGCGCCACGCGCCCGTGCACGCGTGAACACGCCCGCGGTCATACCGGTCTCGATCAGCCCGGGACAGATTGCGTTGATGCGCACGCCGGTCCCGTAAAGTTGGTAAGCGATGGTCTGCACCATGCTGATCACGGCTGCCTTGCTGGCGCTGTAGTCCACGCCGCCCGCGTTGGCGCGAAGGCCTGCAACGCTGGCGGTACAGACGATCGAGCCGTGACGCCTGGATACAAGGCAAGGCACCGCGTGCTTGATGCAGAGGAAGGTCCCGACAGTGTTGATGCCGAGTGTCCTCGCGAAATCGTCCGGCCCGAGTTCGAGAAAGGGCTTGCCGGCGCCGCCGATGCCGGCGTTTGCGTAGAGGCCATCGAGTATGCCGAACTCGGCAACGCACCGCTCCGTGAATGCCTTGACGTCGTCTTCGCGACTGATGTCGGCTGTCTGCGCGATGACAGTACCGCCTGCAGCGCGGATGGTGTCGGCGGTCTCCTCGACACGATCGTTGTAATCCACCGCCATCACGGCGGCGCCGCGCGATGCAGCCATGATTGCGGTGGCGCGACCGATGCCGCTGGCCGCGCCGGTCACGATGATGTGCTTGCCTTCGAGTGTCATTGACGGCGGTTCCCCCTGTTGGAGTCACCATGAAACCATCTTGCTGGGGAACGGGCAATGTCCCGGAGGCTGATCCTGGGACGCGTCGGGGGTATCATCGACTCTTGCGCCATGGGAAGCCGTGTCTTGTCGTCGTTCCGGAAAATTCTTCGCAGCATTCTGCCGATCTTCGATTGGGGCAGGGACTATTCGTTCGCGAGTGCCCGGGGAGACTTTCTCGCAGGCCTGATTGTCCTGTTCATCACCGTGCCGCAGGTCATCGCCTATGCGTTCCTTGCCGGCCTGCCCGCGTCGGCGGGTCTCTATGCTGCGGTGCTGTCATTAATCGGCTACGCCTTGTTCGGCAGCAGCCGGACGCTTGCGGTCGGGCCAGCTGCGATCATCGCGATCATGACCCTCGAGGCGGGGACGAAGTTCGCGGTCCCGCACACGCCGGAATATGAGATCTTTGCAGTCAAGTTCGCCCTGTTGACGGGCGGAATCCTGGTGCTGCTCCGGCTGATCAACTTCGGCGCGATTATCAGCTTCCTGAGCCATGCGGTCGTGACCGGGTTCATTACCGCGGCGGCTGTACTGATCATGATGAGCCAGGTACCGCCGATCTTTGGGCTCGCCTCACCCGCGAACACCTCCATTGAGGGAATCGTGCTGCAACTCATGCATGACGCAGACCGTGCGAACGGCGTCGTCATGGCGCTCTCCGGGTCGGCGATCGGCATTCTCGTCTTTTGCAAGTATGCGTTGCCACGGATACTCTCCGCACTCGGCCTTTCCGAGCAATGGCGGACCAGCCTGGTACGTTCGGCACCCATGTATGTCGTCGTGCTCGGGATCGTGGCAGTCGCATGGTTGCATCTCGACACCCGGAGCATGGTGCCGGTGGTCGGTAACGTGCCACGAAGCCTCCCATCGATCTCGATTCCCACGCTGGACCTCGCGGAACTCACCGCCATGATGCCGTCGGCGCTGCTCACCTGCATGGTCATCTTTCTGGAGAGTACATCGATGGGTGCGGCGGTCGCGTCCAAGCGGCGAGAGAAAATTGAACCGAACCAGGAACTCCTTGCGCTCGGTGTCGCCAACCTCGGCGCCGGGATGGTCGGCGGATTCCCTGTTGCAGGCAGCTTTGCCCGCACGCTGGTCAATTATTCGGCGGGCGCGGTGACGCAGGTCTCTTCTCTGGTCACCGCCGTGCTGCTGATCGGCACGCTGGTCACGTTCGCGCCCGTATTCTATTTCCTGCCCAAGGCCGTCCTCTCCGCCATCATCGTCTTGTCCGCTGCCCAGCTGATCGATCTCGCTACCATACGAAAGATCTTCGCGTTCAGTGTCGTCGATGCCATCACGTTTACCTTTACCTTTTGCGCGGTGGTTGCGACCGGTGTCGAGACAGGAATCCTTGTCGGCATCATCGTGTCGTTTGTACTGCTGATCCGTGCGAGCAGCAAACCGCATATCGCGGTGGTCGGCCGGTGGGGCGAGACCGAGCACTTTCGCAACGTGCTGCGCCACGACGTCAAGACTTCGCCGGAAGTGCTCGCGGTTCGAATCGACGAAAGCCTCTACTTCGTCAATACCCAATACATCGAGACCTTCCTGCTGAATCATCTTGCCGAGGCGCCGGCGGTGAAGCACGTCCTGCTCATCTGCACCGCCACCAACTTTATCGACTCGGCGGGTCTCGAGATGCTGGAACTGCTCTCCGACAACCTCGCGGAGGCAGGCGTCACGCTCCATCTGTCAGAAGTGAAGGGCCCCGTGATGGACAAATTGAAGGAAACGGACTTCTATGAACACATGCACGGCAAGGTGTTCTTCACAACGGACATTGCCATGCGGGAGCTCGCCGGATTGTGATCATCTCGTTACGCCGTCCGGGCAATCTGATATCGTATTTGAGTATTGCGTGAGGCCTTGCCGTGAGAATCGCTGACAAACCCGAAAACGAGAAGCTGCGCCTGAAGGCGATCGACGACCTGGGGCTCTGGGAGTCCCCGCCCGAAGAGCGATTCGATCGCTTCGTGCGGTTCGCGCAGCGCCTTTTCGATGTTCCGATCGCCTTTGTCAGCATCGTCGGGGAAGACGTACAGTGGTTCAAGTCTATTGAAGGCCTGTCTATCGAGACGTCCCCGCGCGAACTTGCGATCTGCGGGCATACGATGCTGACTGACGACGTGCTGGTTATCGAGGATTGCGCGAGCGATGCCCGCGTCTACGGCAACCCCTTTGTCGTGCAGCCGCCTTATGTCCGCTTCTATGCGGGGGTCCGGCTGAACGCACCCGGCGATCTCTGTATCGGCACCCTCTGCATTCTGGACACGAGGCCAAGGACGCTGACCCGTGATGACATCGGTATCCTGCGGGACCTGGCGAGGATGGTGGAACTCGAACTGCTTGCGCAGAGCAAGTCGTCGTCTGACGACCTGACGGGGCTGTCCAACCGCAAAGGGTTCAACGACATATCGAAGCATGCCATTGCGTGGTGTCGTCGGATGGAGAAGCCGGCAACGCTCATGTATTTCGATATCGAGAACTTTCGCTCGATCAACGACGATTTCGGCACCGATCAGGGCGATCGTGTCCTGAAAGAAATCGCCGCGTTGCTCCTGCAGGAATTTCGCAACTCCGACGTGGTTGCTCGCCTCGGTGCGGACGAATTCTGCGTGCTGCTGACAGGTACCGATGCCGACCAGGTCGACAAGCCGCTCGCCAACCTGCGTGATGCCATTCACGAAGAAAACCTGAACCACCCGTACAAAGTTGCCTATCGGGTCGGCACCGTGTCGTTCGACAGCAAGGTCCATAAAGGCATCGACGACCTGATGGCGGCGGCCGATGCCGAGATGGACAAGTTGAAGGGTCGCTCCTAGAAGTTGTCCTTGCGCCGACGCGTCTCGGCGAAAACCTCAACAGGATCGGCGCCGGCCAGCCCGAGGTTGCCCTGCAGGTCGGTGCTGGTCGGGCGAAGGAACGGATTGGTGGCTTTCTCGAGGCCGATCGTCGAAGGTACAGTGGGCGTGCCGGCGGCACGCAGGCGGTCGATCTCTTTCGATCGTGCCATGAGTGCCTCGTTCTGTGGCTCTACCGTGACCGCAAATTTCGCGTTTGCCTGCGTGTATTCGTGGGCACAGTAGACCGCGGTGTCGTCTGGCAGGGCCGACAACTTCTTCAGGCTGGTCCACATCTGCGCCGGCGTGCCCTCGAACAGGCGACCGCATCCCAGTGCAAAGAGTGCGTCGCCGCAGAACAACATTGCATCGTCAGCGAAGTAGTAAGCGATGTGACCGATCGTGTGGCCGGACACGTCGAAGATCCTGGCAGTGTGCGAGCCGAAGACGTAAGTATCGCCGTCGGCGACCTGGACGTCGATGCCAGGAATCCGCGCCGCGTCGTCTGCCGCGCCGACAATGGTGCATTGCCACTGTTCTTTTAAGGCCAGGTTGCCACCCGCATGATCGAAGTGGTGGTGAGTATTGAGAATATGGGTCAGTCGCCAGCCACGTGCTTCAAGTTCACGATTGATCGGGTCGACTTCGGGTGTGTCGATCGCGGCCGTGTGACCGGTTTCAGCGTCGTGAATCAAGTACCCGTAGTTGTCTGACAAACAGGGGAATTGGGCGACTTCGAGCCTCGTCATGGGCTGTCTCCTGCCATGGTTCGATGTGGCACTACCATAACATGTCCGTGGGCTACCGTGCCCCCATTGGGTAAGATGGAGGTGTTTTCATCCTGTGGGCAGGGAACATGAACGATCCACTCGCCGCCTTTGCGGGTCGCACAGTCGACGATCCGTATCCGTCCTATAAGTGGCTTCGCGAGAATGCGCCGGTCTACCGCAACCCGCGTACCGGCGAGTGGCTGCTCTCGCGCTTCGAGGACGTCTACGATGCGTTGCGAAATCACGCGGTTTTTTCTTCGACCTCACTCGGTTTCCCGCTCATCGGTGACGACCCGCCGAGGCACACGAGGTTGCGCGGTCTGGTAAACCGGGCCTTCACCTCGACGATGATCAAGAAGCTGACTCCTTTCATCGAATCGACGTGTCACGAACTGGTTGACGCGTTCGAAGCGGGCGAAGTCGATGTCGTGCCTTCTCTCACCGTCCCGTTCCCGGTCATCGTCATCGCAAGGATGATGGGTATCTCGGATAAGGACCGGGCGCGCTTCAAGCTTTGGTCCGACGCCCTGACGGGTTTGCTGGACGGCGAGACTCGAGGCGAACTGGGCAGTGTCATCAATGAGATGTTTCCTTATTTTGCGAGCGAGATCGCCAGGCGCCGGACTGAAGCGACCGATGACCTCATCGCTGCCGTCGTCGGCGCGGAGATAGACGGGGAGTCGCTTGGCGACGAAGAAATCATCGGTTTCTGCCTGCTGCTGCTCGTCGCCGGTAACGAGACGACGACCAACCTTATCGGCAACATGTTGAATGTGATGACCGACCGGCCGGATCTGTGGGCGCGGCTGCGCGAGGATCGATCGCTCGTCGAAGCAGCCGTGGAAGAGACCCTGCGGTTCGATTCACCGGTTCAATACATCTACCGCAAGGCCCTGTCGGATATCGAAATCCGGGGTGAGCGAATTGCAGCCGGCGATCGCGTGCTGGTCGGTTTCGCAGCGGCGAACCGGGACCCGGAAAACTTTGAAGATCCGGATACTTTCTCGCTCGACAGAGACCTGAAACGTCATCTTGCGTTTGGTCACGGTATCCACTTTTGCCTTGGCGCACCGCTTGCGCGGGTGGAAGGGCGCGTGGTGCTGGATGCGTTGCTGGACAGGTTCAGCGGCGTTTCTCGAGCAGGCCCGCTCGAGCGACTTCCGTCTCACTTGCTCCGCGGTTTCCATCACCTGCCGCTACGCTTCGAGCCGGCATGAGGACGATCGGCCTGATCGGCGGGATGAGTTGGGAGTCGACGCTCACGTACTACCAGCTCATCAATCGAGGGGTTGCCGAAACCCTCGGCGGACTGCATTCCGCCCATATCGTTTTGGAGAGCCTCGACTTCGCGGAAATCGAGGCGCTGCAACGTGCGGGCGACTGGGCGGAGGCCGGTAGACGCCTTGCGGACGCTGCGCAACGCCTGGAACAAGCCGGTGCGGAGGTGGTACTCCTTTGCACGAACACCATGCACCTGGCGGCGCAGGAGA
>JAGRIN010000173.1 GCA_020443245.1 Pseudomonadales bacterium | reverse complement strand
CTGCTGAGCTGGCGCAATGAGCGCGGATGTTTCTGCATGTAAGCTCAGCCTTCCGCGGGCTCGGGCGTTGGGTCCGTGCCGACCAGTGCGTCGATATCCTCACGCGTCAGGGTTTCCTTTTCGATGAGGCTTTCGATCACACGACCGAGCGCAGCGCGATTTTCGCGCAGGGTCCGTGTCGCCAGGTCCTGGGCCTGTTCGATAATTCGCCGGACTTCGCTGTCGATGCGCGCCGCGGTTGCCTCGCTGAAGTCCCGTTCCTGCGTC
Source organism: Pseudomonadales bacterium (assembly GCA_020443245.1). Classification (GTDB taxonomy): domain Bacteria; phylum Pseudomonadota; class Gammaproteobacteria; order Pseudomonadales; family Azotimanducaceae; genus JANQJA01. Next base: position 6,530 of record JAGRIN010000173.1, on the reverse strand, counting down.
AGTTCGTAGCCAAGGAAAGGATGTTCGGTCCCGACTTTGTAATGTACGGGCCCGATCTCATCGCTCATGCCCCACTGCGTAATCATCATGCGGGCGATACGTGTCGCTTGTTCCAGATCGTCCACCGCACCTGAGCTGACAGAATCCAGTACGACCCTCTCCGCTGCACGCCCGCCCAGCATGACGGCAAGCCGGGTTTCGAGATAGGACTGTGGATAGTTGTGGCGGTCTTCCGCCGGCAGCTGTTGTGTTGCGCCCAGTGCGCGCCCTCGCGGAATGATCGAGACCTGGTGTAACGGATCGCTTTCGGGCAGCAGGTAGGCGATCAGCGCATGCCCGCTTTCATGCGTGGCAGTCCGTCGACGCTCGGAAGGGTTGAGGAGGTCCGGGCGTTCGCTGCCCATGACGATCTTGTCGTGTGCTTTTGAGAAGTGCTCGCGGGTCACGCGCTCCTTGTCTTCCCGCGCGGCGAGCAAAGCCGCCTCGTTGACGAGATTCGCGAGGTCGGCGCCGGAGAACCCGACGGTCTTGCCAACCAGTTCATCGATCCGGACATCGTCTGCGAGCGGCACCTCACGCAGGTGCACCTTGAGAATCTCTTCCCTTGCGTGACTTTGCGGCAGTTCGAGTGTGACTTTTCGATCGAAGCGGCCCGGCCTCAGCAATGCAGGATCGAGCACATCAGGACGGTTGGTTGCCGCAAGCACGACAACCGCCTCCTCGCGAGAGAAGCCGTCCATTTCGGCCAGTATCTGGTTCAACGTCTGTTCGCGCTCATCGTGTCCGCCACCGACGCCGGTACCGCGAACGCGCCCGACGGAGTCAATCTCGTCGATGAAGATCAGCGCCGGTGCGTTGGCGCGCGCTTCGGCGAACATGTCCCGTACGCGGGATGCGCCGACGCCGACGTACATCTCGATAAATTCGGAACCGCTGACGCTGAAGAACGGAACCCCGGCCTCGTTTGCAGTTGCTTTAGCGAGCAGGGTCTTGCCGGTGCCAGGTGGCCCCATCAACAGAATGCCTCGCGGCATGCGGGCGCCGAGTTTGCGAAATCGATCGGGATTGCGAAGGAAGTCGATGATCTCCTGCAGGTCCTGCTTGGCTGAATCGAGACCGGCGACGTCATCGTAGGTGACCGCGGAAGCGGTGTGCTCGTACCGTTTTGCCCGTGATTTGCCGAAGCTGAACAGCCCGCCGGCACCGCCCATGCGCTGCTGCATGACGCGTGTGCTGTAGATGAAGAAGCCGCCGATCAAAAGCCAGGGCAGGAGTCCGAGAAGAAGCTGTAACCAGCGAGGTTGCTGCGACGATTCCGCGGCGATGGTCACGCCCTTTTCTTCCAGCAGCGGCAACAGGTCGTCGTCGGGGACGGCAGGTACCACGGCAACAAAGCGAGGCGGGTCGCTCCCTTCGGTGTAGGTGCCCAATATCTGGTCACCGCGAAAGGTAATGGATTTGACGTGCGATTCGCGCACAGCCGCCTTGAACTGGGAGTAGGCAATTGTCTCGGCAGTGGACCGCGTCTGGTCGGAGTAGAAATACCACAGCGAGAAGAGCACAACGAGCCACAGCCAGTTGTGAGGGTCGAGCAGCGAAATGCGCTGGTTGTCCTGGCCGGGCTTGTCGCTCCCGGGCGGCGGTAGGGTGTCAGGCATCAGGGTTCCGGATCTGCCGGGAATTCGTGAATTTTGCCCGTTGGTTCCGCGGGGTTTGTTGATCCAGATCAGGACACTCGCGACTCGACGGACACAATATTAGCTTTAGCTGATGTAACATCATAATATTAGTTAAATCTAATACATAAGGTTCAGACAGGAGGCAGCAAATGAAAAGGGTCGTGGTGATTGGCGCGGGTATCGGTGGCGTACCCATGGCGCTCGAATTGAGGGACCTCTTGAAAAAGACGGCGGAGGTGATGGTTATCTCCGACTCGAAGACGTTTCACTTCGTTCCGTCCAATCCTTGGGTAACGGTCGGCTGGCGGACACGAAAGTCTATCGAGGTTGAGCTCGCGCCGATGTTCAAGAAGAAGGGCATCACGTTTGTCGACGTGGCGGCCAGGAAAGTCATGCCGGAAGAAAATGCCGTGCTACTCGAAGACGGGCAGCGTATCGACTACGACTATCTCGTGATCGCGACCGGCCCGGAACTGGCGTTCGACGAAATTCCCGGGCTTGGGCCGGATGCGAACACACATTCCGTTTGTCACGTCGCGCACGCTGAACACGCTTACGATGCCTGGCAGAAGTTCTCGGCCGAGCCGGGGCCGATGGTCGTCGGGGCAACGCAAGGCGCCTCGTGTTTTGGGCCTGCGTATGAGTTCGCGTTCATTGCCGACACCGAACTGAGGCGGCGCAAGATCCGCGACAAGGTCCCGATCACGTTCGTGACGTCCGAGCCGTACATCGGTCATCTTGGCCTCGGTGGGGTTGGCGATACGAAGGGAATGCTGGAGTCGGAACTCCGCGATCACCACATCAAGTGGATCACCAATGCGAAAGTGAAGGAGGTCCTGCCCGACAAGGTCATTGTCGAGGAGTGCAACGACAAGGGTGAAGTGGTGAAGACGACCGAAGTGCCGTCGAAGTACACCATGTTCATTCCGCCCTTCCGCGGCGTGCCGGCGGTTCGGGATACCGGCGAACTCGTCAATCCACGTGGATTCGTGGTGATCGACAAGCACCAGCGGAACCCGAAGTTCAACAACGTGTTCAGCGTTGGCGTGTGCGTGGCGATTCCGCCTGTGGAAGTCACCCCGGTGCCGACAGGATGTCCCAAGACGGGTTACATGATCGAGTCGATGGTGGCGGCGACCGCTCGCAACATCAAACAACTTATCGAAGGGAAGGAGCCGGATCACGAAGCGACCTGGAACGCGATCTGTCTCGCGGACTTCGGTGACGAGGGCGTTGCCTTTGTGGCCCTGCCGCAGATTCCGCCCCGGAACGTGAATTGGGCATCCCAGGGCAAGTGGGTTCACCTCGCGAAGATCGCATTCGAGAAATACTTTATTCGCAAGGTGAAGAAGGGGCAGCGTGAGCCGATCTATGAGAAGTACGTTCTCAAGACGCTCGGCATCGAGCAGCTCAAGGAAAAGGCTGGCTAACGGGCCGGCGAGTCAACGTTCCCACTTGATGCGAAGGGGTGTTGACTCGCTGTCTCCCATTTCCAGGTTGCCATCGTAGGCGCCCTGGATCGCTTGGGCGATCATGCGCGCGAGGCGCGCGTCCGTTGTCGTCACGCGCATGCCTTCCGGGCTCACCTCGAGATCAATGATGTAATTCAGCGAGTGTTCTTCCATCTCGCGTGCCTCGACGTGCTCCACAAGCGCCTGGATCTCGTCGATATGGTCATGGAGGAATTGACCGCTCAGGTGCAGGATGCCGTCAGGTTCATCGCTGTTGGCCTTCACGCATGATGGGCAGAGTTGCTCGTGGGCATTGGCGGGCCCTGGCTGGTTGACCCAGCGACCCTCTTTGTAGAGCAGCCCGCACTGCGGACAGACGGTCGGCTCCTTTGGCTTGTTATTGCTCTTGGCACCGCCGTCTCTCGGGTTGCCCTTGCCGTGATGGGGAGCGCGTTTACCCCTTTGTTTAGCCATTCATTTCCTCCATCGAGCCCACTTGTCGGGCCTGTCGCGTCTGTGCGCGACTAACCGTTAAATCGCGTCAATCTCCCACGCCCGGGGCGCGGAGAATTGTTCCGCCGTTCTTTATGGCCTTGCCATTTTCGTGACGAAGGAGAGAAGCGCGTCTCAACTCGCCAAAAAGAAACCTGACGCAACCAACACCAACGTGGTTGCTGCTTCTCGTCGCCTGTTCCCGGCGCCCAGACCGGCGTGACGAAGCGCCTGGCGCCAGCAATGGGGATCTCGGCGTCCTGGTGCACGACCACACGCAGCCATCATAGGCAACGTACGCCGCAACGAAGTATCGAAGGCGCCGGCTCCGGCAATCCTGACGACGGGGCCAGGTAGGACGGGCCCTCACACCGGCAGGCAGGACTTCCTCGCGCGGCCTTGCCTCAGGCCAGCTTCTTGTAGCGCATGCGTGTCGGCAAGAGTTCAGACTCGCCGAGCCGCTTGCGCCGGTCTTCCTCGTATTCTGTGTAGTTACCGTCGAACCAGACCACTTTGCTGTCACCTTCAAAGGCCAGCATATGTGTCGCGATACGGTCCAAAAACCACCGATCGTGTGAAATGACCATGATCGCGCCCGGAAACGCCTCGATGGCGCTCTCGAGTGCCCGGAGCGTTTCGACGTCCAGGTCGTTGGTCGGTTCGTCCAACAAGAGGAAGTTTGCACCTTTTTTGAGTAGTTTGGCCAGATGTACGCGATTTCTTTCGCCACCTGAGAGATCCCGGACCAGTTTTTGCTGGTCGGCGCCCTTGAAGTTGAACCGGCTGACGTAGCCCCGACTCTGGGTTTCGTACCTGCCGATCTTCAGGATCTCCTGGCCGTCGGAGATCTCTTCCCACACATTCTTGTCGTCCGAAAGGGAATCCCGGCTCTGGTCGACGTAGCCCAGTTCAACCGATTCTCCCAGCCGTATGGTGCCCGAATCCGGCTGCTCAATGCCGCAAATCATGCGGAAGAGTGTCGACTTCCCGGCTCCGTTGCCGCCGATGATGCCGACGATCGCGCCCTTCGGCACGCTGAGGGATACGTCGTCCATCAAGAGCTCTTCGCCAAAGCCTTTGCTGACGTGCTCGAGCTCCAGGACGACGTCGCCCAGCCTCGGACCCGGCGGTATGTACAGTTCAAGGGTCTCGTTGCGCTTCTGGAAGTCGGCGGAGTTCATCTCCTCGAAACGTGCGAGGCGTGCCTTGTTCTTGGCGTGGCGAGCCTTCGGCTGGGTTCTCACCCACTCGAGTTCCTGCTTGATCGTGCGCTGTCGGGCGACCTCCTGCTTTTGTTCGAGTTCCAGCCGCTTCTCCTTTTGTTCGAGCCAGGAGGAATAGTTGCCCTCGTACGGGATGCCGTGACCGCGGTCCAGTTCAAGGATCCAGCCGGCGGCATTGTCGAGGAAGTAGCGGTCGTGCGTAATCGCGACCACTGTGCCCGGAAAGTCTTTCAAGTAGCGCTCGAGCCAGGCAACGCTTTCAGCGTCGAGGTGGTTGGTGGGTTCGTCCAGGAGCAACATGTCCGGGTTTGACATCAGCAGCCGGCAGAGGGCGACGCGCCGGCGTTCCCCGCCGGATAACACGGTGACATCTGCATCGTAGGGCGGCAGGCGCAGGGCATCGGCGGCGATTTCGATCTTGCGATCAAGGTCCCATCCTTCGGCCGCGTCGATCTTGAGCTGCAATTCACCCTGGCGCTCGAGCGCCTCGTTCATCTCATCGTCGCTCATCGGTTCGGCGAACTTGTCGCTGATCGCGTTGAACTCGTCGATGAGGTCTTTGATCTCGCGCGCACCGTCCTCGATGTTGCCTTTCACGTCTTTATCGGGGTCGAGCTTCGGCTCCTGCTCCAGATAGCCGATCCTGAGACCCGGCTGGGGCCGCGCTTCGCCCAGGTATTCGGTATCGACGCCCGCCATGATGCGAAGCAGGGACGATTTGCCCGCGCCGTTCAGGCCCAGCACGCCGATCTTGGCCCCCGGGAAGAAGGAGAGCGAAATGTCCTTGAGAATCGTACGGTTCGGTGGGACGACCTTGCCGACCCGGGACATGGTGTAAACGTATTGCGCCATCAATTCCTGCCGCGATATTTTCGAGGGCCGCATTCTAACAGCAAATTCACCGCGTTGATCCGTGTCCGATCAGCAGCGCCCGATGGAGTAGAATACGGGCTTTCAAGCCATCCGGAACGTCCCGTGCATTGTCCTTTCTGCGGACACAGTGAAACGAAAGTCATCGACTCGCGGCTGGTGGCCGACGGAGACCAGGTACGAAGGCGACGTGAGTGCCAGGAATGCGGCGAGCGATTCACAACCTTCGAGTCGGCGGAACTCGTAATGCCGCGCGTCATCAAGAACAACGGGTCGCGGCAGCCGTTTGACGAGGACAAGCTGCGCAGTGGGCTTCTGCGTGCGCTGGAGAAGCGGCCGGTCGACCTCGAAACGATCGAGTCAACGATCAACCGTATCAAGCACAAGCTGCGGGCGACCGGCGAGCGGGAGGTCAAGACCCGCGATCTGGGTGAACTCGTGATGGATGAACTCCGTGAACTCGACGACGTGGCGTATGTGCGCTTCGCTTCTGTCTACAGGAGCTTCCAGGACATCAACGAGTTCAAGGAAGAAATCGAAAGAATGGGCAAAGGCAAGCCACGTCGATGAGTGCACAGGACGCCGCCTTTATGGCGCAAGCGCTCCGCCTCGCCGAGCGAGGACGGTACACGACGATGCCGAATCCGTGTGTCGGTGCGGTGATCGTCAAGGACGGACAAGTTGTCGGGCGCGGTTATCACGTCAAGGCAGGGGAAGGCCACGCCGAGGTCCATGCGTTGCGTGAGGCGGGCGAGGCGGCGCGTGGGGCCACCGTGTATTGCACGCTGGAACCCTGCAGTTTCCACGGCCGGACG
>JAGRIN010000172.1 GCA_020443245.1 Pseudomonadales bacterium | reverse complement strand
ACGCCGTACTGACCCATGGCGCGGTGCCGCTCGGTGTCCTCGAGCAGAACGTGGATAACTGGATCGCAGCCGAAACTGGCCGCCGGGAGATGGTAGTCAGGTAATGGTGGTCTCAGAGCGGGCGGTTGCCCAACTGGTGCTGGATCATTTCGATTCGTACCGCGACGACTTCAGGGAGATCACGCTTGGTGCGCGAAAGCGCTTCGAGCGCGCGGACTGGATCGCCGCCGGACAAGCATCCATGGCGCGGATCGAGCTTTATGACCGCTTCTCGCGAGGATTGATCAGCGCACTGAATGACCTGCAGGGCGAAACACCGCTTGCGCTTGCGCAGTGGGGGACCGTCAAGCACCACTATGAAACGCTCATCGCCAGGCGACCTGATTTTTCACTGGCCGAGACGGTTTTCAACACCGTGTTCAGGCGAACCTTCGGCGGTGAAGATCTCTCGGATGAGCATGCGTTCGTGCGCGAGTCGCTGACGCCAACCCCGGTGTTTGAGGTCGAACTCAGCCATACCTACGGTCCGTCCCTCACACTCGCGGAATTGTTCAGGCAGGTCCTGACAGGCTATGAATTCGAACTGCCGTGGCTGAACCTCGAGACGGACATCCAGCTCATGGTTGCGACGATGCGCGCTTCCATTCCGCTACTTCGGACGCCCCAGGAAATTTCGTTCGAGATGCTGAAGTCGGTCTTCTACCGCAACAAGGGCGCCTACCTGATTGGCAGGATGTTCGTCGGTGAGCACGTGTTCCCGATCGCGGTACCGATCCATAACTCCGGCGAAGCACTCTACGTCGACACGATAATCTGGAACGACAACGATCTCTCGATCATCTTCAGCTTCACGCGTTCATACTTCATGGTGGATGTCGACTATCCGAACGAGATGGTCGATTTTTTGATGGAACTGTTGCCGAACAAGAAGCGTTGGGAGATGTACACCTCGCTCGGGTTCTACAAACATGGCAAGACAGAGTTCTACCGGAATTTCCTTGCACACCTCGAACACTCGGACGACAAGTTCGTCGTGGCAGAGGGCATTCGAGGGCTCGTGATGGCCGTGTTCACGCTGCCGTCCTACCAGACTGTGTTCAAGATCATTCGGGACAAGTTCTCGCCCACCAAGAAGGTGACGCGCCAACAGGTTCGCGATGCCTACTACCTGGTGAAGACCCACGACAGGGTGGGACGCATGGCCGACACGCAGGAGTTCTCCAACTTCGTCCTCCCGCGGGACCGGTTCTCCGATGAACTGATCGAAGAGTTGACGCAGCAGTGCGCGTCGTCGATCCGAATGACCGAGACCGAGGTCGTCATCCTGCACCTGTATACGGAACGCCGCATGACGCCGCTCAACATCTACCTTGAGCATGCGAGCGAATTCGAGCAACGCCAGGTGCTCGATGAGTACGGCAACGCCATCAAGCAACTCGCCGCGGCGAATATCTTCCCCGGCGACATGTTGCTGAAGAATTTCGGCGTGACGCGCCACCGCCGGGTCGTCTTTTACGACTACGATGAGATTTGCTACCTGACCGACGTAAACTTCCGCCGCATTCCCGAGGCGCGTTACCCCGAAGACGAGCTGTCCGCCGAGCCGTGGTACAGCGTTGGGCCGGATGACGTCTTCCCGGAAGAATTCGAGAAGTTTTTGTTCAACACGTCACACCTCAAAGAGATCTTCCGGGAAAATCACGCAGACCTTTTTACGGTCGAGTACTGGCAGGACGTGCAGCAGAAGATCCGCGACCAGCAGGTGATGGACGTCTATCCTTACCGGCGAAAACGGAGCTTCAGGCGCTCGTTCTCGGGGACGCCGATGAGTTCGGCAGATCCAGCTACGCCGTCCTCAGTCTGAAGATTGCGGTGTGGCGCATCCGCGCCAGCTCATCGCCTTGCTCTCCCCACAGCGATGCGTCATTGACGATGTAGTGGTGCCCGTTTTTCTCGAAGGCATCCTCGCAATGCCCGGTCACGGTGAATTGCTGTCCGACACGCGCCGGTGCCAGATGCTGCACCTGGCTACGGGTATGCACGGCAGGCCCGTATTCGAAGGAGTGATGCAGCAGGTAGATAGGCCGGCCCGCAACCCACGCAGGATGGCAGCGCGCATCTTCTCCGTGAAAGAGGTGATTGGTTTCCCGCAGCGTTTCGTCCAGGAATGCACGATGCTCCGCTGCCGAGAGCGGCACCGACATGGGCGCGAGGCGCTTCGCGCGAGGCGCATTGTCCAGGGTCAGGTTGGGTCGCGGGTCCACTTGTGCCACGGCGGGCGTGAAACGGGTCGTATGGATGTCATCAAGAAAGGGCGCTTTACCCAGTCCGACTCTGCCTTGCAGGCAGACTTCCGAGGCTGCGTTGGTCGCGGTGAATTCGTTGCCGTTGATGTTGACGCTCATCGCGTCGCCGTCATAGGTAGGTCGCCTAAACGCGACGTCGACCCACCCGCTGTCAAGCCATTCGTCGCCCAACAGTTCCAGGAAGGCGCCGGTGGTCCAGCCGTAGACGTGGATGCCGCCCACCAGCGCACCCTTGAATCCATGCTGGCGGCCGCCATCGGTTGAATGGATCGGGTTCTCCGGTCGGGGTGCGTCCGGATTGTTGAGAAAGGCTGTAAACTGGTAGCGCACTGGCGAATCCTTGCCGTTGGGAGCATCGGCATTGTAGAAAGACCCCGGAAGCCGAGTAAAGTGGAGGGATCATGAACGAGCATCATGCACGTGAGGTCAGGGAGCGGGGATACACGATCGTCCCTGAGGTACTGACGCCCGCCGAGGTCTCGGACATCAAGGCCGCGCTCGCGCCCTGGCTCGGCGGACTTCACATGGGGCGAAACGACTTCGAGGGCTTTCGTACCGAGCGCGTTTATGCGCTGCTGGCCAAGGACGATCGATTCGCCCGTATTGTCGAGCATCCGAGGATACTGCCGATTGTGGATCTGCTGCTCGAGGCGAATTACCTGCTCTCCGCGAACCTTGCGATCAACGTGCATCCGGGCGAGACACCGCAATCGTTCCACACGGATAATTCCGGTATGCCGTACACGTCCCGTACGGGGATTCACGGTATCAGCACGATCTGGGCATTCGATGATTTCACCGAGACCAACGGTGCGACTGAGGTGATCCCCGGCAGCCACCTGTGGGAGGACGAGCGCCCGCTGGCGGACGACTCGCGTGCCGAGAAGGTCATCATGCCAGCCGGTTCGGTTGTCGTGTTCAGTGGGTCGCTTTTCCATAGAGGCGGCGCCAACCGATCGGATCGCGTACGGCTTGCGATTACCCCGCAATACTGCCAGTCGTGGCTGCGCCAGCTCGAGAACATGACACTCGCGGTTCCGCCCGACATCGCCGCGAGATTCTCGCCGCGCGTCCAGGCGATGCTCGGTTACAGCGTGCGGGAACCCGGTTTCATGGGCTACGTCGACGGCATGCACCCCATGCGGCTGGTTGACGAGGGCTATCGTGGCCGCAAAGCGAGGGGGCTGCCATCCTGAGGGTGCGCCGGCCGCCCGCTATGCGTCAGGGCGTGTGAGACTTGAGAAAGGAGACCACGGTGGTGACGGTTCGCTCGATCACCTCGGGTTCTTTCCAGGATTCCACCAGCGTCGCATCGGGCGCGAGTTCGGCGATCTCCCGGGATGTCGATTGAGGGTGATAGAGGTCGTTGCCCATCAGGACCAGCATCGGGATGTTGCATTGCCGAATGAAATCGCGGTCGGCGTTGAACAGGAAGTCACCGTCGTACATGTTGGACCGGAATGCTGCGAGTGCATCGCCCGTGACATCGTCGCGCGACGCCTTCAGCTTCTCCGCCCAGCCGTCGAACATGTCGTAGAACGCCTGGCGGTTGTCCTCGAGGCCGATCGTCTGCTGCAGGACGGCGGCGGCGACCCGGTCCGGGGCCGCTTTCATCACACCGACGCAATAGGGGCCGCCAATGCAACCGCCGAGCAGGTGGCACCTTTCGATACCGAGGTGGTCCAGCAGGCCGAGATGATCGGCGGTGTAGGTATCCCAGCTATCGGAAGCGCTCACCGGGGCGCGTGACTTGCCCGCGTTGCGCTGGTCCATGGCGATGACCTTGAAGTGCGGCGAGAGTGCCTCGATCGGGTTCCACTGGCCCCCCGACCAGAAACTGATGGCTGACCGCATGCCGCCGGGTGCGAACAGCAGTACGGGGAAGCCTTCGCCCGTGATCTCGTAGTAAATCTCGACGTCGTCGCTGGTGTAGTAGGGCATGCCTCGCTCCTCGCTGTCAGTTCCGAGCCACGGAGAGTACCATTTGAGGTTGCGTCTTGCCGCCGGTCTGGAATAATTCGCGTTTCCGCTATGAAGTATCTTTGAATGAATTTCCCCTCCATCCTCTACCGCTTCTATGAGAAAGCGCTCTGGAACGAGATCAAAAGCGGCCCGAAACCCCACCATATTGGCCTCATCCTGGACGGAAACCGGCGCTTCGCGCGGCTGAAGGGGCTTGCGAACGCCAATGACGGCCACAATGCGGGTTCGGACAAGGTAGAGGACTTCCTGGACTGGTGCCGCAAGCTGGAGATTCGGATCGTGACGCTCTATGGCTTCTCGACCGAGAACTACAGCCGTAGTGAGGAGGAAGTGAATCACCTGATGAAGCTCTTTCTCCGCAAGCTGAAAGAGTTCCAGGTTGACCCGGTGATCAAGCAAGAGCGCGTCAAGGTCAGGGTCATCGGCCGGAGGGAGGACCTTTCGGAGGAGATGAACCAGGAGATTGAGAAGATCGAGGAGATGACGCGCGATCACGATCGCTTCATCCTCAATATTGCGATCAGCTACGGCGGTCGCGCTGAAATCATTGACGCGGTCAAGAAGATCGGGCGGGAAATCGAGTCGGGCAACCTGCCCGTGGACCAGATTGACGAGAAACTGTTTTCCAAATATCTGTACACCGAGGGCCTGCCAGACCCGGACCTCATCATCCGCACCTAGGGGGAAAAGCGCCTGTCAGGATTTCTACTCTGGCAGAGCGCGTACTCGGAACTGTACTTCACCGAAGTATACTGGCCCGCGTTTCGCCAGATCGACTTCTGGCGCGCCATACGGATCTACCAGCAGCGTGAGCGGCGTTATGGTCGTTGATCTTGCAGGCGGCGTAGCGGTGTCTGGCGCGCCCGTTCGTTCTATAATCACGCAATAGCCTTCCTGCGAGTACCGGCCACCGAGGCATGACGGAAAATACGCAATACAGCATTCCGGAAAAACCAAAAGGCGAAGGCGACGACGCGCAGGAAAAGAGACCCTGTCTCATCATGATCAAGGGTGACTTCATCGGCCAGGTCTATGAGCTGACCGGGGATGTTACGCTGATCGGCCGCAGCGACGAGGTCGACCTAGTGGTCTCCGACGTCAGCATCAGCCGCCGTCACGCGATGATCGTCAATCGCGTGGACGGATTCCACGTCTCCGACCTGGCCAGTACGAACGGCACATTCGTCAACAAGTCCGTCGTCAACTCGCCGCACGTACTGAAAGAGGGCGACAAGCTCACGCTAGGCAACATTACTTTCAAATTCAGATACTACGACGAAGACGATACGAAGTATCACTTGATGCTGCGCAACATGGCGATCAAGGACGGGCTCACGCGCGTGTACAACAAGCGCTATCTCGAGGAGGCGTTGGAGAAAGAGTTCGATTACAACCGTCGCAATCTTGCCGGGCTTGGTTTCATCCTGTTCGATATCGATCACTTCAAGGAAGTCAACGACACGCACGGTCACCCGGCGGGAGACTATGTCTTGAAACACCTCGCCGGCCTCATCGAGCAGGAGGCGCGCGGTTACGACCTGTTTGCACGATATGGTGGTGAAGAGTTCGCGTTCATGTTGCGCGGCGGCTCGCTCGAATCGGCAGTCGCGCTCGCGGAACGCGTGCGACGTACCGTCGAGAGACATGTATTCGAATATGAGGACCTGCGGCTGCAGGTGACAATCAGCGTCGGTGTCGCGTTCTGGGCCGGGGGCGATGACCTCACGCGCCCGAACCAGCTTATCGATACGGCGGACCAGCAACTCTACGATGCGAAGCAGTCCGGGCGCAATTGCGTACGCTTTGCAGAAGTTTTGGCGTCGGGCGACTGACAGCCCGTCTGGAAGGTATCATGTCGGAAGACGGCGAGACGGTCCTGGGCAAAAAGAAGCGCCTGCGTGCCCGGTTGTTTCGACTGGTGACATGGGCCGTTACCATCGGTTGCTTCTACCTGGTCTATACCCGCGTGCAGGCGGCGGCCGGCCGCGACGGTCTCACCGTCCTCTCCTACCTTGCGCGTTTCTTCCGCGAGGCCGACTGGACGCTGTGGCTATCGCTCATGGTCCCGTATTCGATTCTCTTCTTCGTCGTGGACTCTCACGCGACCTGGCGAATCATCCGGTGGTATAACGCCCCGTCGATCGGATACCGCAATGTATTGCCGATTCGCGCGAGCGCCTACATCCTGTCGCTCGTCAATGAACAGGTGAGCAAAGGGGCGATGTCGCTGTATTTGCTGCGGCGATACGAAGTACCGGTCTGGCAGGCGGTTTCGACGATGATCATGCTGGGCATGATCGAAATCTACCAGCTGCTCGTGTTCTCCGCCGCGGGCGTCGTCATCTACTACGACCTCGTCGAGGCGGCGTCGACAACGTTGCCGCTGCCGAAGATCCTGATTGCCGTGTACGCGATCCTGTTCGGGTATTTCCCGCTGCACATCCTGTATTTCAACGGCACGCTACTGCCGAAATCGGCCTTGCGCGACAAGCCGATCTTCTATGCGTTC
>JAGRIN010000171.1 GCA_020443245.1 Pseudomonadales bacterium | reverse complement strand
AGAAGCGCCCGGACCTGTCGTGTTACGCGAGCAAACCAGTGTTGGTCAGTTCCGCCTCGCCCGGCGCGTTTGGCGGCATGCGCGCCGCCTCACATCTCCGGACGTTGCTTGCCGGGATCGGTTGCCTGGTGTTCCCGCAGATATTTGTCGTCCCGTCCGCCCTGCAGGCGTTCTCCGAGGACGGCAGTTTCGCCAATGAAACGTTGAGTGAGCGTGCAGACCAGATTGCCGGCGCATTTGTCCAACTCGTAGACAAGCTTTCGTGACGCAAGACTGCGAACACGATTGGCTGGTCCGGGGCCGAACCCTGGCACTCACCTTTACCATCGACGATTGGCAGGGACCCGTCGAATTCATCTCGCGTTGTACCGGCTGCGGTCGCTTCGCGTTGCTACGCCTGCTGTACTGGACCGGTGTACGACTCGATACGCGTGTTTTTGCCGTGTCGCTCCTCGGCAACGAGGCCGCCGGAACCTTCCTGCACGACATGGAAACCGGCTATTGCGATCTTCAGCGCCATGCCGCCGAGTTGATGGCACTGGTGAGCTCTGCAGGCCCGATTGAGCGGGTCGTCACCACATCGCCTGGCCCCGTTGTCCGGTCATCCTGTCCAACAGCTTATGCACCCTCACTGGCTTCCCGCCCGTGGCGCGAAATCGAGCCGGGCCGCGAAGACGAGCGGTGGCACAAGCTATTGGAAGACGCCTGACGCAGGAAACGAGCTTCATGACGACAGAATCGCTGACGTTCCAGGCAACTTCCGAAGCGCGAGTCTCTGCACGCCTGCAGGTACCTGAGTCGCCGCGTGCATTGCTGGTCCTCGGACACGGTGCCGGCGCCGACATGACCCATGCACACATGCAAGCCATCGCCGACGTCCTCGCGCGCCGCGACGTCGCAACACTGCGCTACAACTTTCCCTATATGGAGGCCGGCGGCAAGCGAACCGACAAGCCTGCGACTTGTATCGAAACGATCGACAATGCAATTTCGCTCGCCGCATCGCGCATGGCAATACGGCCACTGATCGCCGGCGGGCACTCATTCGGCGGCAGGATGACGTCGCACTTTGCGGCCGACGTGAAAGACGCCGGCGAGCGGCTCGACGGACTCGCCTACTTTTCGTTCCCGCTCCATCCAGCGAAGAAGCCGGACGTAAAGCGTGCGGCGCACCTGCCCGGCATCACGCTGCCGCAACTGTTTCTCTCCGGCACGCGTGACGATCTCGCAGATCGCTTCTTGCTTCGCGACGTTGTCGCAACGTTACCAAACGCAACGTTACATGAACTGGACACCGCCGATCATGGCTATCGCATCCTGAAGAGGACACGCACCTCGATTGAGGATGTCTACGAAGAGGCGGGACGCGTCTTCGCGTCCTGGCTGGACACACTGACAACAGGACACAACCTACCATGAAACTCGCCAGTATTCCCGAAGGTATCGAGCGCGTGCTCACGGTCTCCGCACATCCGGACGACAGCGAGTTTTACGCCGGCGGCACGCTCGCGCAGCTCGCCGACGCCGGTGCGGAAATCACACTCGTCGTCTGCACCGACGGTGCCCGCGGCGGCCGTGACCTGGACGACATTCCTGCCACGCGTCAACGTGAACAGGAGGCCGCTGCGAGCGCACTCGGGATCGCACGCATCGAACGCCTCGGATATCTCGATGGCGACCTCAAGCCGACCGACGAACTTCGCGACAGGTTGATCGGATTGATAAGACAATATCGCCCCGACATTATCTTCGGTCACCACCCGCAAACGTTCTTCACCCGGTACGGCAATCGGGTGCAGATGGGACACAGCGATCACCGCGCATCGGGCACCGCACTGCTCGATGCCGTTTATCCACGTTCCGCGAGCCCGAACTTTTCGCCTGAACGCGGTGCGCCCTGGTTCCCCTGGTCGCTGTTCCTGTTTGACTGCAGCGAACCGGATCACCGTGTGGACATCAGTGCCGGCTTCGAAAAAAAGCTGGCGGCCCTGACTGCGCACGAAAGCCAACAGGGCGTTGCCGGCGGCCTGACGCGAGCGGCGCATCACGTGGGCACGTTCTTCGGAAATGAAGAACAGCCTGCCGAGGGATTTGTCCGCCTCGACCTGCGAGGCCGGCGCTAAGCCTTACGCCAGAACGACGACGGTTCCTGTGAAGAAAGGCGCTCACAGACCCGCGCCAGGCTGCCGCTGCCGAGCAGGGTCTCTGCGGCGCCTGCGGCGGCGGACAAGGCGTGCCGCGCAAGACTGCCGCCAAGGCTGATCCGCTTCACGCCTGCCTGCTCGTATTCCGCGAGCGTGATGTCGGGCATCATCGTGCCAAGCACGTTGACGGGTTTCGAAACTTCCGCGAGCACTTGCCGGACCTGGTCCATCGACCTGAGCCCGGGCGCATACAGAACATCGGCACCGGCGGCCTCGTACGCGGCCAGTCGCCGAATCGTGTCCTCCATGTCGTTGACGCCACGCAGCAGGTTTTCGCAACGCGCTGTCAGGATGAACGGGAAATCGAGCGCACGTACCGCCGACACGGCGGCTTCGATTCGCTCGACCGCCAGCGTGAAATTGTAGAGATGGCCCTTGCCATAGTCCTCGATGGAACAGCCGCTGACGCCGGTTTCGGCGAGGAGCAGGATGTTCGTCGCGACGGTGTCGGGATCATCCGCGAACCCGTTTTCGAAGTCGGCACTGACGGGGATGCTCGTGGCATCACAAAGCGCGCGGCAATGATCGAGCTTCTCGAACAGCGTGACCTGGCCGTCGAGTTTGCCCAACGAATTCGCAAAGCCGGCACTGGTCGTCGCGAGTGCCTCGAAACCCATGCCCTCCAGCATCCGCGCGGATCCGGCATCCCAGGGATTCGGAATCACGAACGCGCCGCCATGGTCGTGAAGGTATCGGAAGTGCCTGCCCTTTTCTGCCTGTGTATTCATCGCCGATCGCTCTTCATCATCAGTGTGGGGACCATTGACACGAAGAATACTACAGCCACTACAATGAAGCCTTCATCGAACGCTTTCGTGAGCGATTGCATATAGATCGCGCGGCCGACAAAGCCGTATGTCATCTCGAACTCAAGCAGGTAGTCAAGGTGGACGCCGAAGACCGCGTCCTGCAACTGATGCATCATCCCGAGGGTCGCGGGCAGCGAGGCCTGTGTTGCAGTGAACTGCGCACTGAACTCGGCGCCCCGTTCCGCCAGGAAAATGGAGAGCAGGTTCACCCCCATCGCGCCGCCGAGCTGGCGCAGGAAGTTGATGGCACCCGAGCCCTGCGCGAGCAAGTGAAGCGGAAGAGACGCCAGCGACGCGGCGTTGAGGCTCGGGAAGACCAGGGCGAGGCCGACGCGACCAATGAGCGCCCAACCCAGTATCAACGCATACGGCGTATTGACGTCGACGACACGCATGAGAAAGTTCGACACCCCGAAGAGTAGCAGGCCCGTGCAGATTACCCATCGTGGTTCCACGCGATCGCTGAGCGTACCCGCCAACGGGAAGCATGCCGCCATCGCGAGCCCCGCCGGTAACATCAGCAGGCCGGAATCGGTGGGCGTAATGCCCTGCAGCGTCTGCAGGAAAAGCGGCAGGATGTAGGTTGAACCATAGAGTCCAACACCCACGACCAGCGTGACGATCGCCGCCGCAAGAAACCGCGGATGCTCAAACAGTCGCAGGTTCAACATCGGTCGTTCGACGCGCGCTTCCCACCAGATAAACAACGTCAGCGTGATCACCGCCAGGCCCGCGAGCCCGACAATGTAATCTGAATCCCACCCCTCACGCTGCCCGTTGGTCAGCGCGGTCAGCATCGCGGTCAGGAATATCGACGACAACACCATGCCCGTCCAGTCAAACCGTGGTATCGGGCCATCCCCTTCCCGCTCCGGCATGAACATCATGGCAAAAGGGACACTCACAATGGAAAACGGAATCGCCAGCAGGAAGACGTAGCGCCAGTCGTAGTTGTCGATCAGGATCCCGCCAAGCGTCGGACCCAGTGCCGGCGCGAGTACGACGCCGATCCCGAAGATGCCCATCGCCATGCCCCGCCGCCGGACAGGGAAAATCTGGTAGTTGATTACCATCGACATCGGTCCGATCACGCCGGAGGCCGCCCCCTGGATAAGGCGGGAGATAATGAGCACTTCCGGATTCGGCGCGGACGCCCCGATCACCGACCCCAGCAGGAAAACCAACATGCTGCCGACGTACGTGTACCGCATGCCGAAAGCCTCGACACACCATGCCGAGAGCAGCATGGTCACTGTACCGGCGGCAAGAAACGCGGTCGAGAGCCACTGCGCCTGGTCCTGGCCAATGCCGAACGCGCCCATCACCTCCGGAATCGCGACATTGATGATCGTGCCGGTCAGGAGTGTTGCGAAGGACCCCATCATCGCCGTCGAGACTGCGAACCAGACGTATCGCGAACCGTAGCGTTCGAACATGGCGACTACGCTGGGCGACGCTTCGATCCCTTCCGGTACCCGGCTTGCCTGGGCGATCTCGCTCATGATTCGACGGGGATCTTGAGCTCCACCATCATCCCGGGCCTGAGTTCATCGTGCTTGGCATCGAGGCGGACCTTCACCTCGATGCGCTGCGTGACCTTGGTGAAGTTTCCGCTCGGGTTCGGCGAGGGCAGCATCGCGAACTGGCTCGTCGCAGAGTGTCCGATATTGGCGACCTTGCCGGTCAGGTGTTCGTCCGGGAAGGCATCAATGGAAACCTGCACCGGTGAACCGACCCGAATACGGCGAATATCGGTCTCTTTCACATTTGCCTTGATCCAGACATCGTCAGGATCGTGCAGCATCAGGATGCGCTGGCCCGGGTAAACATATTCGCCGGGGTTGATGAACTTCTCGTCCACGACCGCCGGGATCGTGCTCTCGATAACGTGATCCGCCAGCAGGTTCTGCAGGCGCTGCTGCTCGACTTCGAGTTCGCGGCGTTTGCCTGCCGTGATTTCCAGTGCCTTTTTCTTCACATCGAGTTGCGCCAGGTTCGCCTCGGCGGTGAGCACCGCGGCCTGGCTCGACGCGAGCTGCGCATTCGCCTGCCGTTCCGACTCGACCGCCATGTCGTAAGAAGCGCGCCGGTTATCCCACGTCTCATCCGAGATCATCTTCTGTTTCAGCAATGAGTCCGAGCGCGCCAGGTCCTTCTTCGAGCGCTGCGACTCGACACTGGCGTGCGAGAGTCCCGCCCTCGCTGCCGCAAGGTTGGCCCGCGCCCCGTCGAGCGCGGCGTGAAGCTGCTTGTCGGCCAGGTCGAGCTCGAACTGCTGTTGCTCGTATTGTGAGGACAACGTCGCGAGTTTGGCTTCCACCTCGCTGAGCTGGAATCGCGTGTCTCTCGCGTCGATCTTGACGAGTACCTCACCCTTGCTGACAAACTGCCCTTCCTCCAGCGGAAACTCGCTGACCCAGCCCGGAATTTTGCTGCTGACGTTGATCATGCTCGATGCGATGCGGGCATCGTCGACGTAAAGGTATTGCGAGCGATCGTAGAACCACCAGGCGAGCCAGAGGCCGGAGGCGACAAGGATGCCAAGGGCGACGAGATTGGTCGGGGTCAGGATTGCAGAACGTGGCTCACTCATTGTCGGACATCCGGTCAGCGGCTGCCATCATTCGGGCAAAGACGTCGAGGCACAGTTCGATTTCCGACTCATCGATCTCATCGAGAATCCGGTTTCGAACTGCGCCCGCGACCTCGTGCAACGTTCCGAGCAACTTCTCGGCGTCGCGCGTCAGGTGCACCGTCTTGCTGCGACGATCCGTTTCGCTCGGACGCCGAACGATCAGCGCCTTGCGTTCCAGGTTGTCGAGCAAGCGCACGAGGCTTGGCCCCTCTATCCCCATGACATCGGCAAGGTCGCGTTGCGCGACCCCGCTACCGGTCTGTTCGAGATAAAAGAGCGTTCGCCAGGTGGCGTCGGTAATACCGAGGGGGCGGAAGGCGTCGTCCATGGCAAAACGCATGCGGTTTCGCGTATTGAACAGCGCGGCAAAGAACGATTCGCGGGCGACAGTCACGGTGGCAACGATATAGGTAGCGTGCTAATAGATAGCACGCTAATCAATTTGCAGAGGCCCTGTCAATGGCGCGTGAGAGATTTCGCACAGTATGAGGCGATATCGACTATAGACCTGACCCCAGCCGCACCGGGTAACCTTTACCCTGCGCGACACCTGCCGAGCCGTCGATCGGGGCCATAGTGGTGTGACAGCCGGAGAGACGGCGCCCCGATCGGCGCTGGACTACTTCGCCGCTATAACGGCGATCTCGACCGTGTACTGTGGCGCGGCGAGCACCGATTGCACGCAGGCACGGGCCGGCGAATTACCAGGCGACACCCAGGCGTCCCACACCTCGTTCATCTCTGCAAAGTCTCCCATGTCAGCCAGCCAGATGTTGGCCGAAAGGATACGGGACTTGTCGGTGCCTGCTTCGGCGAGCAATGCGTCGATCGATGCGAGGATGTCGCGGGTTTGCGCCGCCGCATTTTCGCCGCCAGCGTTTCGCGCAACCTGCCCGGCCAGGTACACGGTGTTGCCGTGTACCACCGCCTGGCTCATTCGTGTCGCGCATTTGATTCGTGTGATATCCATTGCGTTCTCCCGCGTTCATTGGTTCATGGTGACCGATCATCGCAAAACTTGCCGTCTGTCGTCAGCATTCGTTGCGAAATGAGAACCGGGTCAACTAATTGGTTGTCTGAATGACTATCATGGCGGCGTTGCATTGAGGTTGCCCCTATGACCATCAACAGACGAATGGATCGCCAGGGGT
>JAGRIN010000170.1 GCA_020443245.1 Pseudomonadales bacterium | reverse complement strand
GCAGGCGGAACTTCGCCGGCGTGCATCGGGCTACCCGGATCCGGTGTCGTACTATGTCTCGCGACTGGCGGAAGGCATCGCGCTGCTGGGCGCGGCGTTCGACCCGAAGCCCGTCATCGTTCGCACGTCCGACTTCAAGTCGAATGAGTACGCGCATTTGCTGGGTGGCGATCGCTTCGAACCGCACGAAGAAAACCCGATGCTGGGATACCGCGGCGCGGCCCGCTATATCTCGGACGACTTTCGCGGGTGCTTCGAACTGGAGTGCCGGGCGCTCAAGTATGTTCGGAACGAACTGGGACTCACCAACGTCGAAGTTATGATTCCGTTCCTGCGAACGATTGATGAGGCAAAAGCGGTCACGAAGTTGCTCGCCGACAATGGCCTGGCACGAGGCGAAAACGGCTTGCGGCTCATCATGATGTGCGAGATTCCCGCCAATGTCCTGCTGGCGGACCAGTTCCTCGAATACTTCGACGGCTTCTCGATCGGCTCCAACGACCTGACGCAGTTGACGCTCGGTATCGATCGCGACTCGGATCTGCTTGCGCCCTTTTTTGATGAGCGCAATGAGGCAGTGAAGATCCTCATGCATGACGCCATCAGGGCCTGCAAGGAGAAAGGGCGTTATGTCGGCATTTGCGGGCAGGCGCCGTCAGATCACCCTGACCTGGCGGAATGGCTCGTTGCCGAGGGTATAGAGAGCCTGTCGCTCAATCCCGACTCGGTCGTGGATACCTGGATGCGGCTTGGCGGTCGGTAGTCAGAATCCCTCGGCCGCGGTCAGCAGGATCACTTCGATTTCCTCGGTAATCTCTTCCTGACGCTCGATGTGGTAGTGGCGCGTCAGTTCTGCCATCTTCTCGTCAAGGCGCCTGACGGCCCCTGACATGTGTTGCGTCCGCTTCTGGTTTTCTGCCATGAGCGCGGCGTACGCAATCTCCTGCAGCGCGACGAAGAGATACCGATCCACCAGCTCGGAGAAGAAAGCCGGTGCATCGAGGTTCAGCATCGGCGCGATGCCGCCTCGCGCCTTGCCGGGGTCCCAGGGCGGCGGCATCAATTGGCGCGCCTCGATGAGCCTGGTGTCGGGATTGTGGTGCAGCGTGTGAACCTTGAGTGATTGGGTACCTGCCTGCATCGCACCGAGTTTCGCAACGAGTGCGGCGAGAATTGCGGGAACCTCTTCGGACACCTCGGCGCCCGTTATGTATTCTTGCGGTCCCTCGAGACGCCCGCCAAGTCTCGTACCGACAGGCACCACGACGTCCTGGTCCGTGTTCACGTGTCCTGCGAGCGCTTCTGCCAGCGCCTCGTTGTAATCGCCACAAAATCCCCGCTCTGATCCGAAGACAATCCAGCAAACGGGTGCATCTGCTGACGGCTCGATGTTCAGGGCGTGATATGCGAGAAAATCGGCAGCGACTTCCTCCAGGTTCCTGGCGAGCGTCTGGCGATGCGCGAGAAGGTTCGTCACCTTCCGGGTCTCGACCAGGGCGAGGTTCTTCATCGCGTCCATGACGTCCCGGATCTCGCCCAGCTCGCCGATGTGGACCTTGAGGTTGCGTCGCTCGCTCATGATGCGCTCGTATCGATGAACCCCGTAACATAGTCGACCCACTTCTCGCGATCCTCGTCCAGCCCGGGTGCGGAAAGCGCGACGTGATCAGCCAACGTCGAAAGCAGTCCCGGGATTGACGGGATTTGTACGTCGTCGAGCAGACCCTCGTTGAACGCGATCATCCACGCGAGCTGGAACCGGGCGGTCACAGGCGAGTAGCGATCCTGTTTCAGTATCTCGCGCAGCACGTGGCCACGCCGTATCGACTTCTGCATGGCCGCCTCGAGTTTCGCGCCGAAGCGCGTGAACATCTCCAGTTCCTGGAATTGCAGGTAATCGAGCTTCATCCTGCCTGATTCAGCCTTGATCATCGGGTGCTGGGCCTGGCCGCCGATTCGCGACACTGATTTGCCGATGTCTATCGCGGGCCGAAACCCGCTGGTGAAGAGGCTGCGGTCGAGGTAGATCTGGCCATCCGTGATGGAGATCAGGTTGGTCGGAATGTAATCGGCGATCTCGCCTTCTCGTGTCTCAATGATCGGCAGGGCCGTCATGGTCCCTCCACCGCTGCCTGCGCCGAGGCACGTGGATCGTTCCAGGAGCCGTGCGTGGATCGAGAAGATGTCGCCTGGATACGCCTCACGCCCCGGCGGGCGACGAAGCAAAAGCGAGAGTTCCCGATAGGTTGCCGCGTGCGAAGAAAGATCGTCGTATACAACGAGTACGTCGCGACCCGATTCCATCCATGCCTCGCCGATTGCGCAACCGGCGTAAGGCGCAAGGTGCTTGAGTCCGGGCATGGCGCTTGCTTCGGCGACGACTACCGTCGTGTAGGCCATGGCGCCATGTTTGTCGAGTACGGCAAGCGTGTTCACGACCGACGAGCGTCTTTGGCCGATCAGCACATAGATGCACAGTACATCCTGGTCTTTCTGGTTCAGTACCGTGTCGATCGCGAGGGAACTGCGGCCCAGCCCTTCGTCACCGATGATGAGTTGTCTTTGTCCACGACCGATCGGAATCATCGTGTCCACGATCTTCGAGCCGGTATAGAGCGGCCGACGCACGAAGTCACGTCGCGAAATTGTCGGTGAGGGCCCTTCGAGCGGCCTGGTTCCGGCAATGTCGTCAAGATCCCCCTTGCCGTCCAGTGGAACGCCGAGTGGGTCCACCACCCGTCCGAGCAGTCCTTCGCCAACCGGTACACCCAGCGCGCGTCGGGTCGCGCGCGTTGTGACGCCCGAGGTCAGTTCGTCAGTTTGCTTGAGCAGTATCGCGCCCACGCCCGATGCGTTGAGATCGAAGACGATGGCCTCGCTGCCATCGGCCAGGATCAGGACGTCGTCGATGGCCGCCGAGGGCAGTCCGGAGATCCAGGCGATGCCGTCTCCCACGGAAACGACCTTGCCTGTTTCCGCGATCCGCGGTTCAAACCTGTAGTTTGCCAGCGAACGATCGCGCGACTTTATG
The DNA here is from genome assembly GCA_020443245.1 of Pseudomonadales bacterium. Classification (GTDB taxonomy): domain Bacteria; phylum Pseudomonadota; class Gammaproteobacteria; order Pseudomonadales; family Azotimanducaceae; genus JANQJA01. The sequence continues at coordinate 3,811 of JAGRIN010000170.1, read as the reverse complement.
AGATCGTCGGTCATTCGCTCGTCCCGGGTGACTTGAAGTATTCGAGTTCTGACGCGAGAGAGGCCTCCACCTGCCACGCGCCCGATTCGATACGGATGCCAGCAACGAGATGGTCGTCGATTCGGTATGTTGTCGGTTTGCCGAACAAGTCAGCCACGGCGTGATCGATGCTTGTTTTCAGGTCGTTGCCCGGTGCGAATGCGGTGAGGATCGTGACGGCGTCCAGTTCTCTCGCCGCGTCATGGAGTGCGTCTCTTCGCGACGGCGGCAAGGTTTCGAGGTCGCTGAGCACCATCCGGATGATCGCGGACTCGACTTCCGGGCCTTTCAAACGACCCAGGAGTGCGCCGGTGAACCGGACGCCCTGTGCGATAGCGTCGGCAAGGTCGGCCTCTTTTTGCTTCCGGACGGCGTGAGCGGCCAGCGATTCCGATTTTCGGCGCTCATCGTCGAGCGCGGCCTGCTGCGCTGCGAGCGCCGCCTTCCTTTGCGCTTCGAGTTCTCTCGCCTGTGCTTCGCGGGCGACGGATTTCTCTTTTTCCCAGTCTTCCAGGCGCGATTCGTATCGGGACTTGAGCGCATCTGCCTCGGCCTGCGCCGCCTTCGTTTGGGCAATGGTGTCTTCGATCGACTGCCTGCGTTGCGCAATGATCCCGAGCACCGGACGGAACAGGAAGTGCGTCAGTATCCAGACCAGTACCAGGAAATTGATGATTTCCAGCAGGAAGGTTGTCCAGTCGAGTTCCATGGCGTCAGGAGGTCAGGTAGGCGATCAGTGGATTGCGGAAGAGGATGATCAGCACGATGACGAGCACATAGATGGCAAGCGACTCGATCATCGCGAGACCGATGAACAGGGTTCGCATGATCGATTTTTCTGCCTCCGGCTGCCGCGCCAACGCGTCGAGCGCGCTGCTGATGGCCTTGCCCATCGCGAGCCCTGGACCCAGCACGCCTATACCGATGGCGATGGCGCCGCCTACGGTTGACGCGAGGGCAAACCATGTCATGTCAGTCATTCGTCTTCCTCCTCGTTACGACTGTGCAATGCTTGCGACTGCAGGCCGCCGGCGATGTAGATCAGTGCAAGCATGCCGAAAATATAGGCCTGGACCAGCGCCTCGATAATGTGAAGCATGAGTATCGGTACCGGAACCAGAAAGCCGGCAACGAACAGGATCAGCAGTGCCGCCATCTCGAGGCTCATGATGTTCCCGAACAACCGGACCGAAAGCGCGACAGTTCGCGTGATCTCGCTGATGATATGAAACGGGAGCAACAGCGGGCTCGGCGTCAGGTAATGCTTCAGGTAGTTTGCGAGTCCCTGGTCGCGAATGCCGAACCAGTGTGACGCGAAGAATACGAGTATCGCGAAGGCTGCCGTCGCGGAGAGATCACCGGTGGGTGAGTGTAACCCCGGCACCAGGCCAACGAGATTCGCGATAACGAGGAAGACCCAGAACGTGCCGACAAACGGCAGGAGCAGTTTTGCGTGGTCCGGTGCGACGGCGACGATCGCGTCTTCGATCATCGACACAATCGCTTCGAGCGCAGCCTGTCCTGTGGACGGATGGATCTTGAGTCGGCGGGTCATGATCGACGCCGCGATCGCGAGGATCGCCATGACGCACCATGTCGTCAACACGGTTTCGCTGAGTGATACGGGGCCTATCGCAATCCAGTGTTCGCCGAACATCGTCTCTTGCGCCACGACTATTCCCTTTCCTTGACGAAGTACCAGGCATTGAAGGCGCCGATGACAACGCCAAGCAGGATGCACCCGAGCGTCCAGCGGACGGAGTAGGGTTCGCTGCCGCGGTCAAGCCAAAGCCCGATATAGGCACCGGCAATGATCGGCAGCGTGAGCAGGAGGCCGAGCGTGCCAATGAACACTGTCTGTGACATCACGTTGGGTCGCTCACGATCAGCCTTCTTGATACGCCGGGCCTGGGCTTCGATCCGCTGCCGGAGCCTGGTTTCGTTGATAGCCATTACGCGCGAGCCTCCAGTTCCATCAGGCGACGCATGACGTTTGCCTCGATACTCCTCAGGTTGTGTTTGAGTACCGCGAGAGCTTCTTCTTCACGTGCGAGTGCCTCGGAGAGTTCGAGCGCGATGCGATCGTAGTCTTCGCCAATGAGGAACGTTCTCGCGTTGAGGGTCAGTATGTTGTCTTTGAAGTAGAGTATCGCGCCGGGAACGGCAATGTAGTGCACCACGTCATCGGCCGTCGTGAAACGCGCAAGGCCAAATACAAGGGACGTCATGAACCGGACGTGTCCTGGCAGGAGGCCGAAGCTTCCCGTCGCATCTTCGCCCACGAACGAGATGACGTCACTTATTTCCTCGCTGCTCGCCGCGCCATGGACTCTCATCGTGAAGGTGTTCATGTACCTGGCTCCATGGTTCCCACCATGTAGCACTTCTCTTCCGGCACGTCGTCGTAATCGCCGGCCAGAAAGCGTTCACAATCGTCGAGCGTCGCGTCGAGCGGGACCGATACGCCAGGCATACCCGTCTGCCGCGTTGTCAGCCAGAAGGGTTGGGTGAGGTAGCGTTGCAGTTTCCGCGCACGCATCACAATGGTGCGATCCGCTTTTGCCAACTCTTCGAGGCCAAGCATTGCGATGATGTCTTCGAGTTCCTTGTATCGTGCAAGATGCTCGCGGACGCCGGACGCGATTTTGTAGTGGCGATCGCCCAGCGAGTATCGATCCATCAGCTTGCTGCTGGACCGCAGCGGGTCGACGGCCGGATAGATGCCCTTGCCCGCCTGCTCTCTGGAAAGGATCACCGTGGTGTCCAGGTGGGAGAGAATTGCGGCAACAGCAGGATCGGTCATGTCATCGGCGGGAACGTAAACAGCCTGCACCGACGTGATCGCGCCCTCACTCGTCGACAGGATACGGTCCTCGAGTTCCGCAATCTCGGTCGTCAGCGTGGGCTGGTAGCCCACTGTCGCGGGCATTCGCCCCAACAAGCTGGAGATTTCGCTGCCTGCCTGGACGAACCGGAACACATTGTCCATGACGAACAGCACTTCCTTTTGCAGGTTGTCGCGCAGGAATTCTGCATAGGCGAGTGCTGAAAGACCAACGCGAAAGCGGACGCCGGAGGACTCATCCATCTGGCCGAACACCATCAGGCTTTCCGACATGACCCCTGTTGTGATCATCTCCTGCCACAATTCATGGGCTTCCCGAATTCGTTCGCCGACCCCGGCGAAAACGGAGACGCCTTCGTGAATGGTGGAGACCGCGTGCATGAATTCCATGATGAGCACGGTCTTTCCTACCCCGGCGCCACCAAACAGTCCGGTCTTGCCACCCTTCACGAACGGGCAGAGCAAATCGATGACTTTGATGCCTGTCTCGAGCAGACCGGTTGCGGCTGTAGCCTCGTACAGTGGCAACGGTCTTGTGTGAATGTTGCGGTATATGTCGGTCTGAAGCGGTTCGCCGCCATCCAGGGGTTCGCCGAATATGTTGAGCACGCGACCAAGGCAGCTTTCGGTCACCGGCACATGGAGCGGTGCGCCGGAGTCGAACACTGGCATGCCTCGCCTGAGCCCCGTTGTACTGTGCAGGGTGATGGCCCGCAGGCAGTGCTCATTGAGGTGCTGGTGCACCTCGAACATGTAAGTTGTGTGATCGACTCGCGCATAGAGCGCTTGCCTGAGCGGTGGCAGTCGCTCACATTGTATGACGACAACCGGGCCGTGGACTTCCCGGATCGTACCGATCGCCGCGTTGCTATCTTTTGTATCGCGCGCCGTTGTCATGGTTGTTTGGCTGCTGCCATCGGAAAAATA
>JAGRIN010000169.1 GCA_020443245.1 Pseudomonadales bacterium | reverse complement strand
CCACAGTGGCATCAGCATCGAGATGGCCGCGAGTCCCGTCAGCGTCGGGCCGAGTATCGAGCCGATGTTGCTGGCGGCGCCGCTCGCTGCCATGCCCTTGGTGCGAGTGCCGACGTCGGTGATGTCCGCCATGTAGGCATTGGACGCAGGCATCGTGGCGGAAAAGACCGTCGCGTGCATGACACGTGAGACGATGAGTGATGCGTAGAGCAGCGTACCGGTCAGTAGCCCGACCATGCCGGCATACAGCACCGAGCAGAAGAGACTGGTGCCGGCGGCGAATCCGATGAGGCCAATCAACATCACGCGTTTGCGTCCCCACGCGTCGCTCATCCGACCCCATACCGGCGTGATGAGGAAGACCGTCAGCGATGATGCGGCAATGATGCTGGTGATCTGGAATTCCGAGAGGCCAATCTGGCGGCCGAGTGGCGCGAGCACGGGGAACAGGACGGTCATGCCCATCGATGAGATGACGAGAGACGCAAGCAGCGTCCGCCGCGCGTAGCGTAACGGGAAGTTTTCCAAGGAAATACAGCACAGCAAACAGAACGTGCGATTGTGGTTGCGTTCGCGTGCCAGTGCAACCTCGGTGAATGACGATAGAATGGCGAAGCTTACAAAGAGGGGGAGTAGGGCAATGGATTTGATCGACAAGATTGCGGTGGTGACAGGTGCCGGTTCCGGTATCGGTCGTGCACTCGCGGTGAGGTTTGCACAGCGAGGCGCCAGGTTTGTGGTCTGCACGGATATGAACGGTGACAATGCGGCCGAGACCGCGCGGATGATCGGCGAGAAAGCCGATAGTCGTGTCCTGGATGTCAGCGATGAAGGCGCGATCGAGGCGCTGGTCGATGACGTCGAAACGTCGATCGGCGGCATCGATGTGTTCGTTTCGAACGCCGGCTATTCACAGGGCGGTGGCCTCGATTTGCCGACCGAGTCGTGGGAGAAGATGATGAAGGTCCACACCTGGTCCCATCTCTCCGCGGCCCGCGCGGTGATTCCGCGGATGATTTCGCGCGGCGGTGGTTATCTCCTCAATACGGCATCGGCGGCAGGACTGCTGACGCAGATGAATTCGGGGCCTTACGCCGTCTCGAAACACGCGGCCGTCGCATTTGCGGAGTGGGTCGCGATCAACTACGCGGAACAAGGCATTGGCGTGTCGGTGCTGTGTCCCCAGGCAGTTCGCACGAATATTCTGGGCCAGGCCGCCAGGGCAGGAGGCCGAACGAATTCATCCCAGGCGAGCGGTGACGGCGTGCTGGAACCGGAGACAGTTGCCGACGCCTGTATTGAGGCGATGGCCGAAGGCAGGTTCCTGGTTCTCCCGCATCCGGAGGTCGCGACTTATTTCCAGCGCAAGGCTTCGGACTATGACCGTTGGCTTGGCGGCATGCGCCGTTTGCGTGCGCGCCTTGCGGGCGCAGGCGGATAACCCGGGCGTTCAGGCTGCCATGGCGCGCTGGCACGCATCCCGCGACTTCAGTTGTTCAAGATAGCGCAGCGCATTGGGGAAGCGGTCGTCCAGCAAATCGAAGCGACGGAGCAGTTCGAGCGTATAGCCCATCATGATGTCCGCGGAATAAAACGTCTCGCCGAGCAGGAATGACTTGTCCTGCACCGCCTCGTCGACCACGGCGAGACAGGTGCTGACTTTCTCACCAAGGTCGCCGGCGAGATCGCCACCACGCATCATGCGGGCGATGCCGAGTGGGCGCGCGAGCGTTGATTCGCTGAACCACGACCACTGGTGATGCAAGGCGGATTCGTGTGTCCCGGGCGCCGGTCGCAAACGACCCCCGCCGCAGGCATCCAGGATGTATTCCATCATGGCGCCGGATTCGAACATGGTGAGGTCGCCATCCTGCAGGAGCGGCAACTTGCCGGCGGGACTGATCGCTCGCCACTCTGGCGACGCCAGGAATTCCGGCGTGAATGAGACGGTCCGGATGTCTATCTCAAGACCCAGTTCGAAACAAAGCCAGATCGGGCGGATCGAGCGTGTCCCGGGTGCGTGATAAATCGTCAGCATGATGTCGGCGTCGTCCTATTCGCTGAAACGTTCTTCGAACTGTTGCCTGCCGTCCGAGAGGTTGAGCCAGGGCACTTTGCGGGAGACCCAGATATGCGCGCGAGGGCGGATGCCCGGATCGTTGTCGAGACAGCCGGCGGGTATGTTGATGCGATCCACGCCACGCGCGACGCGTGGGACGAGGCCGCCGCATCGGGTGCAGAAGGCGGAAGCGAAACGCTCGGCTTCCGGCACTTTGTATTGCTTGACGTTGTCCTCGCCGCGTATCCACTCGAAGTCTTTTGCGCTCACGAATACGTTGGTCGCATGCGCCGCCGCCCGCGAGCGCTTACAGCGATCACAGTGACAGTTCATCATGCCGATCGCCGCCGCATTGACACGAAAGGCAACCGCGTCGCACAGGCAACTGCCGCTGAACAGGCCGCTGACGGGTCGTTCGAGTGGCGGGACGTCGTTGTTGCCGCCCGGCAATGCGTCGTACTGTGGCAGGTCGTCCGTGATTTCATAACAGCATGACCCGCCGGCGGCGAAGAGGTGCCCGGCGACGTGTGCGGCAGGGGCGGGCACGATGCTTCCAACCGGTACGGCAATCTGATCCCCCTCGGGAAACGGGCAGGTCGAGCCGCACACGGTGCAGAAACTTCTCTCGATCAACGGCGATGTTCGGTAGCGGCCGAGCAAATCCTCACCTTTGATGAAGCGCACTCTCGCCGGCTCGACTGCCGCGATGGTCGCAAACGCGGATCCGTGCGATTTCCTGCAGTAGGTGCAGTGACAGTGCCAGATGTCCGGCAGGGGTCCGTCGACTTCCCAGTGGACACCGCCGCAAAGGCACTGGCCAGTCAGGACATCAGCCGATGCATTCATATACCGCGCGCCCCAGCAGAACTGATCTTGGCGAGGCGTCAAGGTCCGCCTGCATCTGATTCATGGCGTACCCGATCGCAACCTGGTTGTCGCGATCCGCGAACCCGACTGAACCCCCGGCGCCGGCGTGGCCGAACGCGTTGGGGCTGGGACCATAGGCGCCTTCGGTATTCAGCATAAATCCGCGGCCGCGTCGCATCGCGCGTCCGGTCACGAGGTCAATTTCATTGTCGACTTCGAGTTTGGTCGCTGCGTCGATCGCGTCTTTCGAGAGAATCCGGACGCCGTTCAGTTCGCCGTTCATGGAGAGCGCGGCATAGATTGTTGCGATGCCGCGCGCATTGGCCTGTGCATTGGCGGCGGCGATTTCCGCCTTGCGCCATTCGCGGCTGCAGGCATCCTTGAAGGGGCTGATCGAAGGATTCAGCAGCGCGATGGGATACAGCTTCGGCATTTCCATGTTCGTGTTGGCCGGCGCTTTCGGCTTCTTCCTCGCCCGGTTCGGGCCATTCAGCGTGGCAACGCGCGCCATTTCGGAATCCGGCAATCCGATGTAGCAGTCCGCGTCGAGCGGCCCGGCGATCTTCTCGCGGAAATATTGGCCGAGCGTTTTGCCGGTGATGCGCCGAACGAGTTCACCGGGCAGGTAACCCCAGGTCACCGCGTGATAACCGGCGTCCTTGCCGAGTGACCAGAGCGGCTTTTGTGCGGCCAGCAGGTTGACCATTTTGTCCCAGTCGTAGAGATCTTCCACGGTGAGTTTGGTGTCGACGCCGCAGAGGCCAGCCTGGTGCGAGAGAAGTTGTGCGACGGTGACATCCTGCTTTCCCTCGGCGCCGAACTCGGGCCAGTACTCGATGACCTTCGCATCGTAGTCGAGTTTGCCTTCATCGTAGAGCGCGGCCACGGCTGCCGAGGCAAGCCCCTTGGTTGTCGAGTAGACGTTGACGAGCGTGTCCCGCTGCCATGGATGTGACATCCCGACATCGGTGTAACCGCCCCACAAGTCGACGACCTTTTTGCCCTGATGATAGACGCAGACGCTTGCGCCGATCTCGATCTCCTTCCAGAGATCAGCAAAGACCTGTCGTACCGGCTCGAAACCTGGTGCGACGTCCCCGTGAATTTCGACTTCCATCCCGCTTCCTCGATTTTGCAAACTCACCGGATGCTACCGTTTTGCCGGTGCCGAGTAAAAGCGCACGGCGTGAGCGAACTGCTAGCCCGGCGGCGTGGTCTTGAGCGGCGTGTCGCGAAAGCCTGACGGATTTGCCATGCGTGCTGCCTGCGCCTCGTTCGCCAATGCCTGGAACCAGCCCGGCAGTGGCGGTTGCCCGCACTCGTTCGCGAGCTGGTTATAGTAGGCCTCCTGCTTCTCCGCCAGTTTGTGGAAATGCCGGCGTCTGACGCCTTCGGCTTCGAGCTTCGCCTCGTGCGAACGGATGTCCTCCAACATGATGTCTGCAGAAGGCAGGTCATCGGGATGCGACAGGAAGTGAACCAGCCACCTCGCCTGCATCTCGAAAAGCGGAAAGGGCACGACCAGGAACGGGATGCCGATGAAGGCGAGCCTCGGATGGGAGGCGGCGAGTATTTCACGATAGAGCGGATGGACGTAGTTGTCGGTCACATCGATGAGACCGTCGCCCAGGAAATCGAAGGTGTATCGATATCCGGTGCAAAACACGAACCGGTCAATCTCGATGTGTGTGCCGTCAGCGAGGCCGAGGCGGTTGCCGTCGGCGTGAACGGGCGATGCGCAAAGCGTTGCACCCCAGGGCGTCACGGTACCTGTGCGCTCGGCGAAGGCGTCGCCGCACCAATGCACCGAACGGGCACATTTGCCGATCTCCATCGCGATGTCGGCGCCGGATGCTGCCGTTCCCCATACCGCGACCCGCAGGTCCCGATAGGGTTCGGGGCCTCGGTAGTTGTGGCTGTGCACGGCGTGTTCTCCCAGCGTCGCAAGGCCCGGCAGATCCGGAACGCGAGGTGCCGAGTAGTGACCGTTGGCGACGACAACGCTATCGAAGACGTCCGCGCTTTGCCCGGACGCACTCTGTGTTGCCACGCGCCAACGAGTTCCATCGGGCGCAACGCTGACGACTCGTTCGCCGAACCGGATGAACTGCGCCAGGTCGAAGTGGCGTGCAAATCGTTCAAGGTACGTGCGCACGAGCGTATGGTGCGGATATTCCGGCCAGTCGTCCTCGCCTCCGCCGCGGGCGTCGAATGGGAAGTCCATGAACGCCATCAGGTGTCGCGGCAGGTTCGTGCGCAGCGAGGGGTAGAGGGAAGAGAAGACATGCCGCGATGAGGCGAGTCCGAGTGCGTCGTCTTCAACGTGCTCGTCGTACACCCAGATGCCGCCGACGTCGTTCGATTGTTCGAAGACGACCGGTCGGAAGCCTCCGCGATGGAGTTCGCGTGCGGTAACGAGGCCGGCCGCACCGGCGCCGATGACAGCGACGTCAGCGCTCATCGAATGACTGGCGTAGCCACGACGTCATGTAGTCCACCCATTTCGCGTCGGTCGCGAAGGTGTCGGCGCGCAAGCGCCGGCGATATTCGTGTGCCAGTGCGCCGAGCTCGGCGTTGCTGTCCGCGAGCCGTTCCACCAGGCACCACCGGTTCCATTCGGTCGAGATGTGCCAGTCAGGATTGTCTACCTCGGAGTTGGCGAGCCGATAGTGGAAAGCGGGTCGTGGGTTGATCTTCTCTTCCGGCAACGTCCGGCGCACTCTCGGTTCATCGACTTCAGCGAAGATCGGCAAGAGATCCAGCGCCCGGTTACGCGTCGGGTTGAAGGCCAGGTAATCGTCGATCAGTTCCTCGAACGACGGTTCACCATAGTCGAGGACGTTGGCGATGTAGTCGGGGCCGTAGGGTTGTATCCACGGCGCAAGCCGGCGACTGGCGTCGACCCGGTGCGCGACCACGAGATAGTCCTGCAGTATGCAATAGGCGGTGAGGTAACGGACCAGCGTTGCGGCGTCGAGCGCCGGGATTTCCGTGTTGATATGAACGCCGAAGGCGTAGAGCGGGGAATGGGCCGTGCCATGCGCGCCGGCGGACCGGAGCGCCTTGATGATCGCGTCGGCGCTGTCGATTTCCTCGAACGCAAGTGGTGGCAGGACAAGTTCCATGGGTACGACCGTCCCGGCAATCTCCGCCATCATGTCGATCGCCCTGGGATCGAGCGAGCGGTCGCGGGCGAAGTTTTTCAGGAACTGCCAGTCGAGTTCCAGCCGGAATGCCCCATGAACCGGATGGGTAATCTCGGCCTCAACCGAGGAAACCTCCTCGCAGTCTCCTTCAATGTTGTCCTTCAATGTCGTGAGGCAGTCGCGAAACGTCAGCCCGCCGAACTCCAGTTCGAAGCCGACGTGACGCGGTTGCCCCTGTGCTGTCTCCCTTCTCGGGAGGAATGTCGCTTTGGTATTCATCGATGCAGCGTAACATACGCTGCGTCGTCAAAATGACGTGTGCGATAATAGGACGTACGTATAGCACCACCCGGGGTAAGGGTTTGAGCCACTTCAACGTCACGCTGGAACGCACGCGACGCCTGTCGGCGAGTACACTCGACTTTCGTTTTCGGCGCGATGACGGAGAAACGGTGTCGTTCGAACCCGGCCAATTCTTCCGCTTCACCTTCACGGACGATGACGGCGAGTTCGAGCGCAGTTACAGCCTCTGCAATTATGACGAATCCGAAACGCCGACCTCGGCGCTGGACCTGGTCGTATCGTGGGTGGACGGTGGCCGCGCCAGCAAGCTGCTCTTCTCCGGTGCGCCGAACATAAGCGCGCGTGTGACCGGCCCTTATGGTCGCCTGCTCATCCCCGCGCAGCTACCCCGCCGGCTCTTTCTTGTCGCGACCAGCGTCGGTATCGCGCCGTACATGCCGATGCTGGCAAGGCTCGCGACGCCGCTTGCAAGGGGCGAAGTGCAAGTGTACTTCCTGTTCGGTGCCCGCGGGCCCGATGA
>JAGRIN010000016.1 GCA_020443245.1 Pseudomonadales bacterium | reverse complement strand
TGAAGTCGGATGTTTCGAGTGATGAGTCGGGAAAGGCCCTCGCAACCGGATGACGGCTCCTGCCCTCGACCGCACCGGCGACAGCCAGTGCGCGCGCCTCATCGACCGCGCCCAGCGTGACAACCCGCTCGATGCGAAGTATCCCTCGTGTCAGGGTGCCGGTCTTGTCGAAGACGATTCGGGTGATACCGGCCAGCTTTTCGAGAAAGGCGCCGTTGGCGATCACGACGCCTTCGCGTCGCATCGCTGCAACCGCAACAGTATAGGCGACCGGCGTCGCAAGCGAAAGCGCGCACGGGCAGGAGACGACCAGTACCGCCAACGCAATCGAGAACCACACTTCCGAACCGGCAAGGTACCAGTAAACGCCCGTCGCAGCGGATGCGAGGAGGATCGATGCCACAAAATAACGGGCAATGACATCTGACAAAATCGCGAACCGCGGCTTGTAACTCGATGACTCCCGGTACAGCGTCGCGATCTTCGTGATGACGAAATCTTCGTAGTCCTCGCTGACGCGAATGCGGATTTCGCCGTCGAGGTTGTCGGCGCCAGCGAGCACCAGGGCGCCGGGGCCTTTTTCGATCGGTCGGCTTTCGCCCGTAAACGCGGCTTCGACAACGGTGGTCTTGCCTTCGAGGATGATGCCGTCCACCGGTATCGTCGTGCCCGGACCGACGATCACTTCAAGGCCGGGCGAGACGTCGGTGATCGGCACGCGCTGTCCGGAGCCGGCATCCACGACCGACATGGGCAACAGGTTCTCGCCGATCATCCTGCTCTGCTGGAATCGCTGCCTGGAACCGAGTTCGACGAATCGCCCGAGGAGCAGCAGGAACGTGAACATCGCGACGGAGTCGAAGTAGACATGCGCGCCGCCTGCGAGCGTATGGTAGACGCTCAAGGTATAGGCCGCGCAGACCGCAAGCGAAACAGGCACGTCCATGCCGAGCGTCCTGTGGCGCAGGTCACGCAGTGCGCCCTCGTGAAACGGCATGGCGCTGTAGAACACAATGGGCGTCGTGACGGCGAGGCTGGCCCAGCGCATGAGCGACTCGTACGCAGGCTCGATACCCCCTGAACCGGCAAGATACGTCGCGAGCGCGTACATCATTACCTGCATCATGCCGATCCCGGCGATACCGATACGCGCAAGCATCGACTTGCGTTCAGCGGCGAGGACATCTTTTACTGCGTTTGCGCGGTCCGGGAAGACGGTGAAGCCAAGCCCTTCGATGAAGTGAACCAGGGGCATTGGGTCCTGGCCGTCAAAATCGATGGTGACGACCTTCTCCATCAGGTTCGCTTTGACGGACCTGACCTCCGGCCGGCCCGCCAAGGAGTTCTCAATCAGCCAGGTGCAAGCGGCGCAGCGAATATCCGGTACCCTGACAGAGAGACGCGAACCCTGCTTGCCCTGGCGCAGGCCGACAGAGAACTCGAGCACGCGCTCGTCATCGGTCTTGTCGCGGGCGACAGCTTCCGCGGGCGCCGGCATGGGGGCATCGTCCTTCGCAAAGCGGTTGCGATAGTCGTAGAAGGCATCGAGCCGGAGCGCATGAATGTTTTCAGCCGCCTCGCGACACGCGTCTGAACAGACGAGCCTGTCCAGACCCGCGACCCTGACGGTCCGCGGTTCGCCTCGAATCGGCGCTTCGCAATGGAAGCAGGTCTCGAGGGTGACTTCACTCATGGGCCGTCAGCCGAAGATTGTGGACAGGCGTCTCGATCCGGCGGCGCAGGCGCCAGTGTTCATCAACGCCTTCGAGCGACACATACCAGACGCCCTGGACGCCGAAGAGTGCAGGTACCGCGTCTTTCGATGCGTACAGATCGCCGCCCTCCGGATACAGCATCACTTCCGTGTCCTTCGAGCGATCGGTGACATGATAGAGGTGAAGCATCACGACACTGTCTGTTGCTTGCGAGACGTGGACACGTAGCGGCTTGCCGGGTTCGATCATCGAAGTGGCGTTGACGCCGAGCGTAACCGCGCGTTCGTCAGCCTCGATGGTCCGGTTGATCATCATCCCGTCCTTGTAATAGTCGTCGGCAACCAGGTCGTCGGGAAATTCGAACGAGATCACCACCATGAAGATGCCGAATACCACTGCCGTAAACGGAATCAGGATCAGCACCCACGGCCATGTCTGGCGATACCACACTTGCGATTCCATCAATCCCCTCCTACCGGTACGGGACCAAGGAATCGACTGGGACTGCTGGCGCGGTACCGGCCATCCTCGCTCTGCACGCGGAACCTGATCTTCGTATTGTCAGAGGAGAGTTGGTCAGGGTCGACGAGTACGTTGACCGACAGTTCCTCAATCGTCCCGGCGGACACGTTCACGGGCTGGTCCGGCAGAAGCTTCGGTGAAGGGATGCCCTCGACAGTCAGCTCGTACGTGTGAGGCACCTTGTCCATGTTGATCACCTTGACCGTGAAGGTATTCTGCACATAGCCGCCGGCCACTTCCTGGTAGAGCGTACCGCGATTGCGCAATACATCGAGTTCGAGCGGCACGCGTGTGAACAGCACGGTCGAGAACGCCGCAATCATCACGACGAGTGCGATCCCGTAGCCTACGAGCTTGGGCCGCTTCCACGTCCAGGGCGTACCCGCCAGGGCATGCTCGGTCGTATAGGATATCAGTCCCCGATCGTAGCCCATCTTGTCCATGATCGAATCGCACGCGTCGACGCAGAGCGCACAGTTGATGCACTCGTATTGCAGGCCGTTACGGATATCGATCCCCGTGGGACACACCTGCACGCAGTAAGTGCAATCGATGCAATCGCCGACTCCGGCCGCCTTCGGGTCGACGCCCTTCTTGCGTGCGCCACGCGGCTCGCCCCTCGCTGCATCGTAGGACACGATCAGCGTGTCCTTGTCGAACATCGCAGACTGGAACCGCGCATAGGGGCACATGTACTTGCAGACCTGTTCACGCATCCAGCCGGCATTGACGTAGGTCGCACCGGTGAAGAAGCAGGTCCAGAACGCAGCCACGACGGGCAACTGGAAGGTCACCGCATCGTGCAGGAGGTCTCGTATCCCGTAGAAGTATCCAACGAACGTAATCCCGGTCAGGGCGGCAAAACCCAGCCACATGCCATGCTTGAGCCCACGCCGGGCGAGCTTCTCGAGATTCCAGGGCGCCTTGTCGAGCCGTATGCGCTGGTGCCGCTCACCTTCTGCAACCTGCTCGGCCCACATGAAGATCGCCGTCCACACTGTCTGCGGACAGGTGTATCCACACCAGACCCGGCCCAGCAACGTCGTGACGAAAAACAGCGCAAAGGCAGAGATGATGAGCGCCCAGGCCAGCAGGACGAAATCCTGCGGCCAGAAGGTCAGCCAGAAGATGTGGAACTTGCGTGCCGGCAGGTCGAACAGGATCGCCTGGTGACCTTCCACGATGAGCCACGGAGACAGGAAATACCCGATCAATAGAGGCCAACCGGTGAACAGGCGAAGTCGCTGGTAGACGCCCTCGACTGATCGGGTGAATATCTTCTCGCGCTTCTCGTAAAGCTTTAAGACACGCGAGTCAGTATTGTCCGGCAGTTCTCCTTGTATGTCTTGTGGAACTTGTTGCTCTGGCATTTACAGCACACCCTGTTCGGCTCCGTGTTCAGCCGTTACTTGTTCGCGCCCAGGCTTTTGACATAGGCGGCAAGTATGTGAATCTTGTCGGCGCTCAACTTGTCCTTGAACGACGGCATCTGGTTGTTGCGACCATTCTTGATCGTGTACTCGATCCGCAGGCGGGAGTTGCCATAGAGCCAGATCTCGTTGGTCAGGTTCGGCGCACCGAACATTGCCTGGCCCTTCGCATCCATCCCGTGGCAAACGAAGCAATAGGTCTGGAAGTGCACCTTGCCCTTCGCGGCTTCTTCAGGATCGACTTCGCGACCCGACAGCGACATGACATAGGACGCGGCTTCAGAAACGCCCTTCTCGCCCAGTATGCTCCCGAACGGCGTCATGACACCGTTGCGCCCGTTTGTGATGGTCTCCTCAATCGCCTCGTTGGAACCGCCCCACATCCACTCACTGTCAGTGAGGTTCGGGAAGCCGAAGCTGCCTTGACCGGTTGCGCCGTGGCAGACCGAACAGTTTGTCGTAAAGAGACGGCGACCGATCTTGACGACATCCGGGTTCTTCGCGAGTTCATCGATTGGCACTTCACGATACTGCGCGAAGATCGGCCCGTACTTTTCCGCCGCCGCGGCACGATCCTCTTCCAGGTCCTTGACCTGCGTCCAGCCCGACAGTCCGGCGAAGTTGCCGAGACCGGGGTAGTACGCGAGGTAGCCCAGGCCGAACACCATCGAGAGGATAAATGCCCAGTACCACCAAGCGGGCAGCGGGTTGTCGTATTCCTCGATCCCGTCGTAGGAATGACCTGTCGTCTGGCCCGGACGCGAGATCTTCCGGTTCATGAAGAGGAGCAGGAAGAACCCGAGAATCGAACCCAGGGTTCCGATAATAACGAACCAACTGATTCCGGTGCTCATTGTTTGGTTGCCTCTTCGTCTTCGATGAACGGGAGTTGTGCGTCCTCTTCAAACCTCGCCTTGCGTGACGGGCTGTAAGCCCAGTACACAACGCTGAGGAAGCCGACCATGCACAGGACAGTGCCGATACTTCTCAAATCATTGATGTCCACGTTACCTCCGGTCCTTGATCAGGGTGCCGAGTTGCTGCAGGTACGCGATGAGCGCGTCAGCTTCGGTCTTGTCGTCAAGACCGTCTGTGGCCTTCGCAATCTGCTCGTCCGTGTAGGGCACACCCAGCGTCTGCAGCGCCTTCAACTTGGCCGCGGTGTCGTCGATGTTCAGCTTCTTCTCGAACAGCCAGGGGAACGCCGGCATGTTCGACTCCGGCACCACCGACCGCGGGTCCCGCAGGTGCGCGCGGTGCCAGGCATCGCTGTACAACCCGCCGACTCGCGCGAGGTCCGGACCGGTTCGCTTCGACCCCCACAGGAACGGGTGGTTGTAGACCAGTTCTCCCGCAACCGTGTAATGACCGTAACGTTCGACTTCCGCACGCAGCGGCCGGATCATCTGGGAGTGACATACGTTGCAGCCTTCACGGATGTAGATGTCGCGACCTTCGAGTTGCAGCGGGGAAAGCGGCTTCAGCCCTTCAATCGGCTGCGTGACGACTTTTTGCGTCATCAGCGGAATGATCTCGACCGCGCCACCGAAGCTCACGGCGATCAGGATCAGCACGAGCATGACGCCGATATTCTTTTCGATGAAATCGTTCATTACGCGACCTCCTCCACTGCTTCCGGGCCCATCTTCGTGGTCATCCACACGTTGTAGGCCATGACCAGCATGCCGGCGAAGAAAATCGAGCCGCCGATGAAGCGAACCACGTAACCCGGGAAGCTGGCCTCGACGGCTTCTGCGAAGCTGTAGGTCAACGTGCCGTCGTTATTGACCGCACGCCACATGAGGCCCTGCATGAGGCCATTCACCCACATCGACGCGATGTAGAGGACGGTACCGATCGTCGACAGCCAGAAGTGAATGTCGATGAGTCGTTCGCTGTACATGCTGCCGGGTTTGCGACCGAACATGATCGGGATGAGGTGATACATCGAACCGATCGAGATCATCGCGACCCAGCCCAGTGCACCGGAGTGAACGTGGCCGATCGTCCAGTCCGTGTAGTGCGACAGCGAGTTCACAGACTTGATGGACATCATCGGACCTTCAAACGTCGACATGCCGTAGAACGAGAGCGACACAATCAGGAACTTGAGGATCGGGTCGGTACGCAGTTTGTCCCACGCACCCGAGAGGGTCATGATCCCGTTGATCATCCCGCCCCACGACGGCGCGAGGAGAATCAGCGACATCACCATGCCGAGGCTCTGCGCCCAGTCGGGCAGTGCGGTGAAGTGAAGGTGGTGGGGACCCGCCCAGACGTAAACGGCAATCAGCGCCCAGAAGTGCACGACCGAAAGCCGGTACGAGTACACGGGCCGACCTGCCTGCTTCGGCACGAAGTAGTACATCATGCCGAGGAAGCCCGCGGTCAGGAAGAACCCTACCGCGTTGTGCCCGTACCACCACTGCACCATCGCATCGACCGCACCCGCGTAGATCGAGTAGGACTTGGTCAGCGTGACCGGGATCTCGAGGCTGTTGAAGATGTGAAGGATCGCGATCGAAACGATAAACGCCGCGAAGAACCAGTTGGCAACATAGATGTGCCGGGTCTTGCGCTTCATGATCGTACCCAGGTAGAGAATCGCGTAGGCGACCCACACGACCGTGATGAGAATGTCGATCGGCCATTCGAGTTCCGCATATTCCTTCGACGTCGTGTAACCGAGCGGCAGCGTTATCGCGGCGAGCACGATAACGAGTTGCCATCCCCAGAATACGAACGACGCCAGAAAATCCGATATCAATCGGACCTGGCACGTTCTCTGGACGATGAACAGCGACGTCGAAAAGAGTGCACACCCGCCGAAGGCAAAGATCACGGCGTTCGTGTGAAGCGGCCTGAGTCGGCCGAAATGGAACCACTCTAATGGCGGGTTGAGTTGGGGCCAGGTCAACTGGGCGGCGATGATGACGCCGACGAGCATCCCCACGATACCCCACACCACCGTCATTACAGCGAACTGACGAACCACTTTGTAGTTGTATTCAGGGTGGTCTGGCATGGTCATCCTGCTTATAAAGTCAACTTGAACGAAGCCCGACTTTCCTGACACTGTCGAGCGCCACGAATGGTATACAGGCCCTGCTCGCGCCTCATTGATCCAAGTCATGTAAACTCTGATGAATGAGCGCCGCCGGGAACCTTACGGTTCCAATGGCATCACGAGCTACCGCAGGACTAACTGACAAAATCGTCGCACCATCCAACCGATGATTCAACCGATGCAAAACATCGCAAGATACTTCTGGCAACTGTGCCTTTTCCGAGCAGAACCTGCCCATTCCCCGGCCAGTCCGTTCGCGCTGGTCGCGACCGGGACGGTGTACTGCCTGCTCACCGTTGTGACGCTGTCCATCGGTCGTGGGTTCGGCGCCTACGAGATCGCCTTGACCGTCTCGACCGGCATAGCGATCCAGGCTACCGGCCTGTACATCCTCCTTATCATAGGTGGCGTGACACGGCGATTCCTCCCGGCAATGACGGCATTATTCGGCGCCAACAGCGTCATTCTCCTGATCGCGTTGCCGATGAACGCTTACCTCGCGATCGTGCCAGAGAACGCCCTGCACCTGCTGGTCAAAACACTGTTTCTTGCTGCGCTTATCTGGTGGATCGCGATCTCCGGATTCATCCTCCAGCGTTCCGCCAAAATCACCATGCTGCAGGGTGTCGCCATGGCATTCGGCATCGAAATGCTGACCACCATGGCGACTTATCAACTTGTCGGTGGCCAGGATTGAAAGTACACATACTCGGTATCTGCGGGACGCTCATGGGCAGCATCGCCCTGCTGGCGAGGGAACTCGGCCACGACGTCACCGGTAGCGATGAGAACGTCTACCCGCCGATGAGCGACCTGCTCGCGGGCGCAGGCATCACCGTCAGCGAGGGATACCGCGCTGAAGGGATTCCGGCCGATACGGAACTCGTCGTGATCGGCAATGCCAACCTGCCGCGCGGCAATCCGGCGGTGGAAGCGGTTCTCGACCGGGGTATCGAATACACGTCCGGGGCCGAGTGGCTGGGGCGCTACCTGCTGCGCGACCGGTGGGTCATCGCCATCTCGGGAACGCACGGCAAGACCACGACGACCAGCATGGTCGCCTGGATTCTCGAATACGCCGGGATGTCGCCGGGCTTCCTGGTGGGCGGTGTGCCGGGCAACTTCAAGGAGTCGGCGCGTCTCGGCGAGACGCCTTTTTTCGTCATCGAGGCTGACGAATACGACACGTCCTACTTCGATCGCCGATCCAAGTTTCTCCACTACCATCCCCGCACGCTGGTTATCGGCAACCTCGAATACGATCACGCCGATATTTTCGAGAATCTCGCGCAGATCCAGTACCAGTTCCATCTGCTGCTTCGCACCGTGCCCGGGTCGGGCCTCGTGATTCATCCCCTCGCGGACCCGAACGTGAACGCTGTCCTCGACAAGGGTTGCTGGACACCGCGGTTCACCGTCGACCGTGACGATCCGGCCGCCGACCTGCGCGCGGAACTCGAGCGCGAAGACGCCTCACGGTTTACGGTCGTGCTGGGTGAGACCCGCGCCCCGGTCGACTGGCAACTCGGCGGGTTGCACAACGTTTCAAACGCCCTCGCCGCGATCGCGGCAGCCCGCCATGTCGGCGTCACAATCGACGTCGCGGCCGCTGCACTGTCACAGTTCAAGGGCGTCAAACGTCGGATGGAGAAGATCTTCGAATCGCCGTCGGTCTCGGTCTATGACGACTTTGCGCATCACCCCACGGCAATCGCCACCACACTGGAAGGTCTCAGGCGGCACGTGGGGAGTGAGCCCATCCTCGCGATCATAGAGCCAGCCTCCCATACCATGAGAAAGGGTACCCACGCGGCAACGCTCGCCCGCTCGGCGGCGTGCGCGGACCGTGTCATCTGGTTTCGCCCCCAGCGGGTAAGTTGGGACATGGGTGCCCTCGTCGAATCAGGACGAAGCGAGGTGCAGGATGACATCGATGCCACGCTCGACGTCATCATGGGCAACATTGAAAGGGGCGCTCGCCACGTCGTCATCATGAGTAACGGTGGATTCGGCGGCATACATCGCAAGCTTCTCGAGCGCCTCGGGCATCGCATCGCAGGAGACTGAATGCGGGAAACCGACCTCTATGCGCCGGTCAAGGTCCACTTCGAGGCGATGGGCTTCGAGGTACGATCCGAGGTTCGTGGTTGTGACGTGGTCGCGCAACGCGGCGACGAGCTCGTGCTGGTCGAACTCAAAACCACTGCCAATATGAAGTTGCTTGCGCAGGCAACCGCGCGACAGGAACTCGGTGGCCCGGTCTACGTCGCGATCGCCGAGCCGAACAAAAAAGGCGCGCACTATCGCGGAATCGTCCGGGTCCTCAAGCGACTGAATCTCGGCCTCCTCCTGGTTCGCGCGTCTCCCCTTGGTGAATCCGTCAGGGAAATTCTCACGCCCGGCAATCCCGGCCTGCAGTCGACGACCAGGCGAAAAAGGGAAAGGCAGGCTGTGGTCCGCGAGGCGTCGAAGCGCAGCGGCGACTACAATGCCGGCGGCATGACACGCGTACCGGTCGCCACGGTCTACCGCGAAACGGCAATCCTCATCGCCTGCCATCTGGAAGCGCGGGGTCCGCTTTCGCCGAAAACCCTGCGCGAACTCGGCACCGGACCCCAAACGGCGGCAATATTGCAGCGCAACTACTACGGCTGGTTCGAGCGGATTTCCCGCGGAGTCTACAGGGTCAATGACGCAGGTATCGACGCAACGTCGCGCTGGCCCGAGCTCCGCGCCCGGTGCCTCGAACTCGTGGAAAACGATACAACACTTGACCCTACCTGAATCCTTCAACAAACTGCTGGTATCCGAGTGATACCGCGACATCTCAATGGACGAGATACCAGCCACGGGATACGAAGGCGTCGCATCCTGCCATTTGTTCCGTTGGATCTTCGATCTGTGCAGCGAGCACCATATCGATGTCCAGCGGGTGGTCAAACACGTCCCCTATCCTCGTGAATACCTCCGCAACCCTGCCGGATTCATTGCCTGGGACGCGTTCCTGACGCTGATGTCCAACCTCGGCAACTACTTCTCGGAATCACAGCTTCAGGAAGCCGGTGAGCGCGTCTTCGAACACGCCGACCAGCGCATTCACCGCGTTGTGGGCAGGCAGCTTGCCGACCCTCGTGCCCACTACGACCTGCTCTTCGGCCCGCTGGGCGTTTTGCCGCGACTCTATCCTGCCACTACCGAGATCTCGGAAAAAGCGCCGGGCCACCTCGTGATGACACTCGAGATGAACGCCGGCCTGGCCCCGTGCCGCGTTTTCCAGGCCATCCTCGCAGGAGAACTCGCCGCTGTGCCGGGTTCCGGCGCGTCGCCCGGCGCCGAGGTGAGTTTCCGCCATACTGAAACCGGCGCCGTCTATGACATCTGGTACGCGAGGACATCCATCCTGCGGTGGCTCGGGCGCTTCACGCCAAAACTGCCGGGCACGAGACGGCGCGAGCGCGACCTCGCGCTTTCACACGAAAACCTCATGCAGGTCTACGACGAGTTGCGCGAGCAAACGACAGCCCGACGCGACAACGAACGTCGCGCCGAGGCGCTCGAAGGCCGCTACGCGTTTCTCGAGGAAAACATCAAGGACGCGATCTGGATCGTCGATGAAGACCTCACGCTGCGTTACGCGAGCGATTCCATCCGGAATCTTGCCGGCTATGTTCCGGCAGAACTCAAAGGCAACTCCGTTTCCGAGATCCTGTCGTCCACATCGTTTGAAGACCTGCAGGAACGCTTTATCGAACAGCGCAGCGGCAACGACGAGGCGACACCTTCGATGATCGAAGCTGAACTGGTCCACAAGGACGGCAGGATCGTCTGGGCCGAGGTCCGGTCACGATTGCTCCGGGACGAGAAAGGCAACGCACGCCTGGTCTGTGTCGCCCACGACATCTCCGAGCGCAAGGACTTCGAGACCAACCTGCGCGAACGCGAGGAAAGCTACGAAGCCATCACCACAACCGCGCAGGATGCGATCATCACCGTCGATGCCGACAATACAATCCGGTTCGCCAATCCTGCCGCCTTGCGGATCTTCGGCATGCCGAGCCTCGAAGGCTTGTCGCTCACGCAACTCATGCCCGATGCGCCGAGCGGTGTCTCGCCGCCCCAACCCGGCCAGTCTGGAACGCTTGCGCTGACGGGCATTCGCGGCGGCGGCGAAAAGATCGACGTCGAGGCATCGCTCGCACCACATACGCTCGGCGGCGAGGTGTACATTACCTGGATTATCCGTGACGTCACCTTCCGTTATCGCATCGAGGCGGAGCGCAAGACGCTAGAGCAACAATTGCAGGCGGCGCAGCGGATGGATTCGATCGGTCAATTGACCGGCGGTATCGCGCACGACTTCAACAACCTGCTCGTCGCAATCAACGGCTATGCAGACCTGGGCCTTACCGATGTCGTCAGCGACGCGGAACGTAAACAATACCTGATGGAAATCCGGCGCGCCAGCGAGCGCGCAGCGGACATGACGCACAAACTGCTGGCTTTCTCGCGACGCCAGATCATCGAACCGGAAATCGTCGACGTTAACGAACTCATCAAGGGCATCGAACGCATTATCGAACGCCTGCTACCGGACAGCATCGACGTACGCTTCATCCAGACCTTGCAGGACGCCACGATCGTCGCCGACGCCGGACAGATTGAACAGGTCGTCATCAACCTGGCGGTCAACGCGCGCGATGCGATGAAAGACGGCGGCAAACTCGTCATCGCCGTGGACCGGCGCAGCGTCGTCGACGACGAACCCGGCCACAGCTACCGGGTACCCGGCGAATACGTTGTCGTGCACGTCGAGGATAGCGGCACCGGCATGTCCGAAGACGTCAAGAAGAAGATCTTCGAGCCGTTCTTCACGACAAAACCGGAAGGAGAAGGCACCGGCCTCGGCATGTCGGTCGTATTCGGAATCGTGAAGCAACACAACGGGTTCATCGAACTCGACTCGACGCCCGGCGCCGGCACGCGGTTCGACATCTACCTGCCTTCAGCCGAGTCCGACTCGTCCATACCGACCCGGGAGTCGCGAACCGAATCGCAGACCGAGGGCGGCCATGAGACGATCCTGCTCGTCGAGGACAACAAGCACGCACGCGATCTTGCGCGACTCATCCTGAGCGGTGCCGGCTACGACGTCGTCGAGGCCGGTGACGGGGTCGAGGCGCTCGACGTTTACGACCGACGCAAGGATGACATCGACCTCATTATCATGGATGTGGTCATGCCGAAATTGGGCGGCCGCGAGGTCATGAACCGAATCCGGGAATCGAAGCCCGACGCCAAGGTACTGTTCACCAGCGGCTACTCGAGCGGCGGCATCCACACCAACTTCATCCTCGAAGAGGGCCTCGAGTTCATCCCGAAGCCTTACGGCGCCGACACGCTGAAGCGAAAGGTTCGTTCCCTGCTCGGCGACTGACCCTTCGGCATCCCGGTCCCGGCCTGCTACCATTGGATCTTCGTTTGCCTTCGATGGATGTTGCCATGCTGACCGCCCGGGATTTCTTCGACTTCGAGCACTTCGAGCATACCGGCGTGTTCCGGGACGACGAATGGGTCTGGTGCGCGGTCGATCGCCTGTCGTCGTACCTCACCGACTGGTTCGCCGGGCACCAGGGCGAAATACGCGGCACGATCGGCAAGACCGCGACGCTTCACGGCAACGACATCGTGATTGGCGAGGGTACCGTGGTCGAAGACGGCGCCTATATTGCCGGTCCGGCGATCATCGGCAGGAATTGCGAGATCCGCCAGGGTGCGTACATCCGCGGCGACGCAATCCTCGCCGACGGCGCAGTGCTCGGCCATGCCAGTGAACTCAAGAATTCGATCCTGCTCGCCGATGCGAAGGCGCCTCACTTCGCTTACGTCGGTGACAGCATCCTCGGACGCGACGTCAACCTGGGCGCCGGCACGAAGCTCTCCAATCTCGCGGTATCGAGCGAAAAGGATGCGTCGGGCAAGCGGCCGACGATTCACCTCATGATTAACGGCGAACCTGTCGACACCGGACTCGCTAAGCTGGGCGCGATCATCGGCGACTTCTCCCAGACGGGTTGCAACAGCGTGACCAACCCCGGCACGCTCATCGGTCGCAATACGCTGGTCTATCCGAACACGTCCCTTTCGAAGGGCTACTACGGCGACAACATGATCATCAAACTGCGCCAGCAGGTGGAAGCCGTCCACCGGCAGTAGGCAAAGTGTCGCGGACCCGGCAATTGCGCTAACATACGCGGCTTTTCGACGCACGAGCCATGAACCTTAAAACCACGATCGACGACGCCGTGACGAAGGCGCTCAGGAAAGCCGGCGCCAAAGGCAGCCCTGCCGTGGTGAAGCCGGCGGCGCGCGCCGAGTTTGGTCACTACCAGGCGAACGGCGTCATGGGCGCGGCCAAAAAGCTCGGGATGAACCCACGCGAACTGGCCGCCCGCGTCATCGAATCGCTGGACCTGCCGCAAGCGGCCAGCACTGAAATCGCCGGTCCCGGGTTCATCAATATTCACCTCGACCCCGCTTATCTCGCCGAAGAGCTTGCGCGGGTCAGGCGCGATGCCATGCTTGGCGTGGCACGTCCCGCAAGGCAAACCATCGTGGTCGACTACTCGGCCCCCAACCTGGCCAAAGAGATGCACATCGGCCATTTGCGGACGACCGCAATCGGGGACGCGATCGTCCGGATTTCCGAGTTCCTGGGACACAACGTCATCCGCGTCAATCACGTCG
The DNA here is from genome assembly GCA_020443245.1 of Pseudomonadales bacterium. Classification (GTDB taxonomy): domain Bacteria; phylum Pseudomonadota; class Gammaproteobacteria; order Pseudomonadales; family Azotimanducaceae; genus JANQJA01. The sequence goes on along the minus strand of JAGRIN010000016.1, from coordinate 4,889 downwards.
GCGACTGGGGCGCGCAATTCGGTCGCCTGCTCGCCTATCTCGACGAACTCGACGCCGTCGACACCACGACGGAACTCAAGGATCTGGAGAAGTTCTACCAGCACGCGAGCGCCCGGGCCAGTGCCGACCCTGCATTCGCAGCACGCGCCCGCGAGTACGTCGTGCGACTTCAGGGCGGTGACGCGCGTTGCCTCGCGCTCTGGCAAACGTTTATCGAGACGTCGATAAATCATTGCCAGGCCGTCTACGACAAGATGGACATCACGCTGACGCGCGCTGACCTCGCGCCGGAATCGAGCTACAACGACAAACTGCCGGTGCTCATCGAGGACCTGCGCCAAAAGGGCATCCTGGTCGAATCCGATGGCGCCCTGTGCGTCTTTTTGGACGAGTTCAAGGGCAAGGATGGCAAGCCGCTCCCCGCGATCATTCGCAAATCCGACGGCGGGTACCCGTACATGGCGACCGACCTGGCCGCGGTGCAGCACAGGACGCAGACACTGCATGCCGACAAGGCGCTTTACGTCGTCGGCGCACCGCAGACGCTTCACTTCCAACAAGTCTTCGCTGTCGCACGCGCCGCAGGCTACCTCGACGAGAAGACCGACTTCCGCCACCTGCCCTTTGGCAATATCCTGCGGCCCGACGGCAAGATGTTCAAAACCCGCGAGGGCGCCGACGTCAAACTCTCCGACGTTGCGGACGAGGCGGTCACGCGCGCGCGCGAACTCGTGGCCGCCAAGAACCCGGACCTCAGCGATTCCGACAAGGACGAGATCTCGCGGGTCGTCGGTATCGGTGCGATGAAGTACGCGGAACTCTCCAAGAACCGGACGACCGATTACATCTTCGACTGGAACACCATGCTCTCGTTCGAAGGCAATACCGCGCCCTATCTTCAATACGCCTATACGCGTATTCGCAGCGTGTTCAAACGCGCAGGCGTGGACGCGGATAGCCTGGAAGGCGACATCACGCTGACGCACGAGAACGAAATCGCGCTCGCGATGAAGTTGCTACAGTTCCCCGAAGCGCTCGAAGCCGTGACCGAGGACTACCAGTCGAATGTACTGTGCGGATACCTGTACGAGCTCTCCGGTATATTCATGGCTTTCTACGAACAGTGCCCGATCCTGAAGGCCGACGATGCGACACGGACGAGCCGACTCCTTCTCTGCGACGTCGCTGCCAAAATCCTGAAGCAGGGACTGGGCCTGCTGGGGATAAGCACCGTCGAGCAAATGTAATCCATGGTCGTCGCCGCGGTCGTTGCACGTTCTCGAAACCACGTCATCGGCGATGGACCGAATATTCCCTGGAAGGTGAAGGGCGAGCAGGCACGCTTTCGCCGGATCACCGATGGCGGCGCGCTGGTCATGGGTCGAAAGACCTGGGATTCGATCGGCCGCCCGCTGCCCGGTCGTGAAACGATCGTCGTCTCACGAAGCGCCGGCCTCGAAATACCCGGCTGCATTGTGGCAAACAGCGTGCCGACGGCCATCGAAAAAGCGAAAGCAACCGGCCGGCCCGTATTCGTGGTTGGCGGCGGCGAGATCTACCGCCAGGCGATGCCGCTCATCGACACGATTCATCTCTCCACCATCGATATCACCGTGCAGGGCGATGTGACCTTCACGTTCGACGAGAACGCATTCACACTGGTCCACGAGGAACACGTCGAGAGCAACATCGACTATGACTACCAGGTGTTCCAGCGCAACAATCCCTGAATCCAAAACCGAAAAGAGGAAGAAAAACGATGTTCGACAACAGAGTTACGCAGATGCTCGGATGCGAGCTGCCCGTCGTCCAGGCACCGATGGGGTGGATCGCGCGATCCACGCTGGCGTCCGCCGTGTCCAACGCGGGCGGCATGGGCATCATCGAAACGTCTTCCGGCGAACTCGACGTGATCAAGCAGGAAATCGTGAAGATGCGCGAACTCACCGACAAGCCGTTCGGCGTGAACATTGCGCAGGCGTTCGTGCGCGACCCGAACATCGCGCAATTTGTCATCGACCAGGGCGTTACGTTCGTGACGACGTCTGCCGGCAGCCCGACTCGCTACACAGAACAGCTCAAGAACGCAGGCCTGACCGTCTTCCACGTTGTGCCCACGCTGAAGGCCGCACTGAAGGCCGTGGACGCCGGTGTCGACGGACTCATTGTCGAAGGCGGTGAAGGCGGCGGCTTCAAGAACCCGAATGAGGTGTCGTCGATGGTGCTCCTGCCACTCGTGCGCAGTCGCGTCGAGGTACCCATCATCGCCGCCGGCGGCTTCGTCGACGGCAAGTCGATGGCCGCCGCGTTCGCGTTGGGTGCCGAGGGTGTGCAAATGGGTACGAGAATGGTCTCCGCCCTGGAGTCGCCGGTGCACCAGAACTGGAAGCAATCCATCGTCGATGCCGCGGAAACCGACACCGTGTTCCTCAACCGCTTCCACTCGCCGGCATTGCGCGCGCTGCGCACGGCGAAGTCGACCGAGCTCGAAAAGCGGATTGAAGAAAACGTCATGGGGCAGTTCGGCCGCGCGCAGGACCTCTATTTCGGCGGCGACATGGAAGCCGCGATCGCGTTGTCCGGCCAGGTCTGCGGTCGCATCGACTCGATCAAGCCGGTGCGCCAGATCCTTCTCGAGATTCGCGACGAGTTCTTCGAGACTATCAAGTCACTGGCAGGACAGTACCCCGCCCCGTAACAGACGTTACAGGGGCGCGCGTTCGCAGTCGGAACAGGCCTTGACCGCATGCGCAACAACCGTCCCGGTACTGCAGGTATCGGGATGGTTATCGCCGACCACGGCACGGCACATATCCACGACCGGCACCATATCGACACTGTAATGTGAGGTCGCGAGCAACTGGGCGCGAAGCTGCTCGCCCGACAATGTCGGTCGCAGTTCCTTCATGAGCGCGGCGACACCCGATACATAGGCGGTCGCCATGGAACTGCCGGAACGGAATGCGTAGGTCGCGCCCGGCGTCGTCGTCAGGATGTCTGTTCCCGGCGCTATCACGGCGTTCTTCGGCATCTGCGCGAGGTTCGGCGGCATGCCGAACGGCGCGCTCACCGCAATCACGCGCTGCATACTTGCCGGAAACGATTCGTGGTCCGGGTCGACCGCCGCGACCACGATTATGCCGCGATCGATCGCCGCGGAAAGCAAGCGACGAATCATCGGATCCGGCGGTCCCGAGAGCGAAAGGTTCAGCACATCGGGCTGCTGCTTCAGCACTTCGACCAGCGCCTTCATGATGGAATAGCTGTCGCACTTCGCGCGCCGGGTCAGTCGATCCTGCCAGCACGATTTGAACACCATCATTTTCACTTCCGGCGCGATGCCGACAATGCCCAGGTCGTTGTTCGCAGTCGAGCCGATAATGCCCGCGACGCTGGTCCCGTGTTCGTCTCCGTCGAACCGCGACTGATCGTCGTCGACGAAGTTGCGCGAAAGGATAATGTGATCCACGAGTTCCGGATGCTTGCGGTCCACACCGGTATCGACGACGGCGACGACAACATCCTTGCCGGTCGCGATGCGGTGAACCTGCTCGATATCGGCGCCGGGCACCGATCCCGTCTGCAGGTGAAAGTAAGGATCGTTGTAGGAGAGCAGATCGTATGTCACGACAGGCTGTGCGCTCTCGACGCGTTCGTCCCTCGCCAGTGCGGCGATGACTTCCTCGACCGAACGGTCGTTACCCCGGATCTCGGCGATAATCGCTTCGATGCCGAGGGCCTTGATGGGCCACTGCGCGACCTTGCGCAGGCGATGCATGGACATGATGCGCCCGATAACGGGTTGCGACGTGTCCTGGTTGCGCGCGATGTTCAGCAAGTCCGCCGTCGCGTAGGCCGTGGTGAGGGCGGCGTCAGGGTTGCGTTCCGGCACAGTGAACATGACCTGCCGCGCGAGACGTTCCTCCTGTGTCCTGGGCGCCGAACTGCAGCCACCCACGAGAAGCAGGACGCTAACGAGGCCTGTCAGCAGCAGGTGCGAACGCCGCATGCTTCACCCCGTCGATCTTGCGGATGCCTTCAATGAAGTCGGCATCGGTGACGCCACCGGGCACAGGGACTTCGACAATATAAGTCCCTTCAGGATCGGGACCGCTCACGATATTCGAATGCGTTTCGATCAGTGCCGCGCGAAGCGTCTCTGCCCGGATCGGTTGCTCAAAGGTCAGCGCCATGCGATGCGGCGCACCGGCTTCCAATGCCTGGCTCGACAACGTGCGGTATTCCGGCGCATCGGGTTTGTCCGCATCGACGCCGGATCGGTCGAGCAACGCAACGAAAGACACCGCCAACACGAGACTCGCCGCCGCCCCGAGATACGGCAGCGCGCGCCTGACGCCCGAACGCCTCGCGTGAACCGCGGCGCGATCACGACCGGATTCTTTCGCCTCGATGCGCTGCATCAGTTTCTTGTAGGCAAAACGGTAGTCGGCGCCCGCCGGCTCGGGGTCATCGACGATGACCTGCTGCATTTGCTGGAGCGCGTCGCGCTCAGCGCGGCAATCGGCACAGGACCGGAGATGGTCCAGGACCAGCCGCTGCTCTTTTTCCCCCAAGGATTCGTTCACGAACCATGGCAGCAGCAGCATCACCTGGTCATGTACGGAACTTTTCCCCATCAATCTCGAAATCCCCTTTCAAATCCCGGGCTTACCGATCCAGGACCTCCGGATCGATTTCGCTTTCGGCATTCGTTTGTTCCTGCAAAAGGGGCAATAGTTTTGCGAGACGACGCCTCGCGTGAAACATTCTCGTTTTGACGGTATTGACCGGACAGTCCATGATCTCGGCAATTTCCTGGTAGGAATAGCCGGAAAAATACGTCAGTTCGACGACTGACCGCTGGTCCGCGGAAATCATCTCGAGGCCGC
>JAGRIN010000168.1 GCA_020443245.1 Pseudomonadales bacterium | reverse complement strand
CGCCAGGCAACCAGCGGCCTGTATCACGCGGCAACGGCGGCGCTGATGACATTCGAAGCGAGTCGTCTCGAGGAAATTGAAGGAGACGCCAAACGGGCGCTCTGGGCAAAGCTGGTTGCCGACCATCATCTCGCGCCACGGGATCCGCTTGCAGCGGACGACCTCGCTTTCGAGCAGGTTGCGGCAGAAATGTTGCTCTCGCCGGAACCGGTCGCCATGTCGCAGGTCGCGCCGCTACTGACCTGACGTGGCCCGGCCTGGTACTCCCAGCGCGGCTCGATAAGGCGCCATGTCCATACCGAACATGCCGTAACGTGCCTCGACGGCTGCGATCGTTTCTTCGCACCAGTATTCGTTGCCGGGCTGCGGAAAGCCCAGGACGGCCCGCTGGCCGAGCGAACTCCGGGCGATGAGTTTCTCCAGCAGTTTGTCGTCGCGATAGGCACGCCATGCCCAACCGACGTGAAGCGTACTGATCCACTCCGCGCTGGCGCGGCGGAACGTCATGTTCTGCACCACGCGCAATGTGCCCGGCTTCATCGGTGTGCCCCGATGCCAGAGATCGTGACGGTAGAACAGCACGTCACCGGGCCTGAAATCTGCCTGCTTCTCCCGTTCGTAAAGTGACGTGCGCCATTCGGCGAGGTCGGGTCGCTGCTCGGCAAAATAAGCTTCAGCCAGGGCCCGGTCGTTCACGTACTTCAGGTCACCAATGCCGGGAGAGTCGACGATCGGCCAGCGATACGCGGGATCGTCTTTGCCTTGTCGCGGAACGAACGCGGTGCCGCCACCTGTCACCTCAGCTTCATCAAAATAGACGATGACTTCGACTGCTTCAGGGCGATCCCATGGTGTCGGGTGCGCGAGGGTGTGATTGGGATAGTCCACATGAATGCGCTGGTCCGCGTTGTCACCCCGACCGAGTCGCTCGTCCCGTCCATACTTTGCCCACAGGTCCGACTGCGTCAGCCGAAGTTCAGTCACCGGAGTGTCGAGTAACTGCGCCACGCCCTGCAGGAAGGGTTCATACAGCGTCAGCTCATTGAGTGCCGGCACCACGGAGGGGAAAGTCAAGGCGCCGCCACTGCCGAAGTCGGCAATGCTCGCCGCTTCGGCAGAACCCGGCGGCGGATAATGCGCAATCGCCGCCGAGCGCAACGTGTCGATCAGGTCGCCGGGAAAGAGATCCCGCACGAAGGCATAGCCTTCGTTTCGCCAACTCGCAATGTGCGAGTCATCGAGCGGCGATCCGCCGGCCGGCTCGGACCTGACCAACCGGGTCATGACGCTTACAGGGAAGCGAGGAATTCGAAGGTGCGGTCGTAGGTTTCCTTGTCCGGTGCAGAAATGGCGCCGCAAAAGTGGGTGACCCCGATACTTCGCAAGCGCTCGATCTCCGTGCGCAGTTTGTTTTCGTCACCCACGATTGCGAGGTCTGCCGGCCCATCGATGCCTTCCTTGTCGAGCATCGCGCGATACGAAGGCAGTTGTCCATAAATCTGGAGCGACTTCGAGATGAACGCCTTGGTGTCATCGACCTTTTCGGTGAGCGCGATCGGGAAACCGGCGGCAACAGAGGGCGCAGGTTTACCCGCCGATTCCGCACCTTCGCTGATTTTCGGGATGATGTGCGAGGACAGCGTGTTCGGCCCCGTCATCCACGTGACCGTTCCATCGGCAAGCTTGCCTGCCAGGTTCAACATCACCGGACCCAGCGCGGCAACCAACAATCGCGTGGTGCCGGCACCCGGAATGGAGAAGGCGAGGTTGTTGACGCGGTACTGTTCACCGGAATAATTGACCATCTCGCCTCGCAGCAGCGGCGCGAGAATCGACAGGTATTCCTTCATGTGACGCGCGGGCTTGTCGTAGGAGAAGCCAAGCATCCCTTCGATCACGACCTGGTGTGACAGGCCGATACCCAACGTGAAGCGCCCGTTTGATGCGGCGTTGGTCGTCATCGCCTGTTGTGCGATCGCCGACGGATGCCTGGGATAGGTCGGAGTCACCGCAGTGCCGAGACCGATGGTCTTCGTTTCTCGCCCGATCAGGCCCAGCGTCGTGATCGCATCGAGCCCGAAGATGTTCGCCATCCAGATATCGTCGAAACCGGCCGCCTCGATCGCCTTGGCACGCGCAATAACTTCGTCGATGGTGTCTGCGGGGCCATCGGCACCCAACATGATTCCTGTTCTCATGACCTACTCCTGTCAGGCGGTGAGTGAAAAGCCTTCGTAACCGTTTGCGGCAACCTCGTCGCACTTGTGTCGATAGTTGCCGACGCCCCCGACATACGGCATGAAGATGCGCGGCTTACCGGGAATGTTGGCACCGAGGTACCACGAGTTGCACGAAGGCGCGGTCAACATCGTGCCATTTGCAACCTTGTTGACATGCTCGATCCACCGCGTCTCGGCTTCTTCGGTCGCCTCGATCTCGCGGAACTGGTGTTCGTTCATGTGTGTAATGCAATCGGTGATCCAGTCGACGTGTTGTTCGATGGAAACGATCATGTTGCTAAGTACCGAGGGACTGCCGGGACCCGTAATGCTGAACAAGTTCGGGAAACCGTGCATCTGCAGGCCAAGATAGGTTCGCGGGCCCGCCTCCCAGTGATCCTTGAGCGGTACGCCGCCGCGACCACGAACATCGATGCGCAGCAGCGCACCGGTCATGGCGTCGAAGCCTGTGGCGTACACCAGCGCATCGAATTCGAAATGTCCCTGCTCAGTCTGGATACCGGTCTCGGTAATCTGTTTGATGCCGCCGCGACGGAGGTCAACCAGCGTGACATTGTCCCGGTTGAACGTCTCGTAGTAGTCGGTGTCGATAACGGGCCGCTTGCAGCCAATGGGGTAACCTCTCGGCATCAGACCTTCGGCGACTGCTGGATCCTTGACGATGCGGGAGACCTGCTTCCTGTACATCTCGCACGCGAGTTCATTTGCATTCATGTCGATCGCAATATCGGCGAACTGGCGGACGGCGGCAAAGCCCTTTTCATCCAGCAGTTTCTCGCGTTCGTCCTCGGTCGTCTCGAGAATCGAGCCTTCCGGCATGCGCAGGTCGGCGCCGCCGAACCCAAAGCCAAAGCCGATGATGCCAGCCTGGGATTGGCGTTCGGTTTCGCGAATCTCGTCGTACTCGGCTTTCGCCTTTTCGATGAACTCTTTGCTGAGCGGTCGGTTGTGCGCCGGCATCGTGTAGTTGGGCGTGCGCTGGAACACAGTCAGGTGTTTGGCCTGCTCAGCAATAACCGGAATCGCCTGGATACCGGACGATCCCGTTCCAATGATACCGACGGTCACATCCGAGAAGTCGACGCCTTCATGGGGCCATCGACCTGTGTGGTAGACAGGTCCTTTAAAGTTGTCCGCACCCTCGATCTTCGGCGTATTCGGCACCGAAAGGCACCCGGTTGCCATGATGCAGAATCGCGCGTTCAGTCGATCACCGTTTTCGGTCTCAATATTCCAGCGCTTGTTCTCTTCATCGTAGTGCGCGGACGTCACGCGTGTCTCGAACCGGATGTCACGTCGCAGGTCGAATCGATCGGCAACATGGTTCGCATACTTCAGGATCTCAGGCTGGGCCGCCATGACCTCGGTCCAGTTCCAGTCCTGCTGCAGTTCCTTCGAAAAACTGTACGAGTATTCGATGCTCGGCACATCGCAACGCGCACCAGGATACCGGTTCCAATACCAGGTGCCACCCACGTCGCTCCCGGCCTCGAGCACCGTTACCGACAGTCCGCAGCCACGAAGCTTGTGCAGCATATACATTCCGGCAAAGCCGGCGCCCACGATGACGGCGTCGAACTTGCCTGCGGACGATTCCCGCTCTGACATCACTTCCCCCTTGTCACACACGTCTCAAATGAAAATCCGGAAAGACCCGATGATACACGACGATGGAGATTCGATGGCACCCCGCCCTTGCGAGGTACAGCACCGGCCATTTGGCGCTAAACTGGTGCGGGGAGGATCGTCCGATCGACACAATCTATCTCGCCGTACTCGTCTCGGTGTTCGTCGCTGCGGCCATCGTGTTGGTCCTGCTACTGTGGATCGACGCACCCTACGGCAAGCACGGGCGAAGTGGCTGGGGTCCTTCAATCAACCCCAGGCTCTTCTGGTTTTTGATGGAGTTGCCTGCCTTCGCAGCCTTTGGCATCTCCTACCTCCTCGGCCCACACGCACTCTCTCTGTGGCCGCTGTTTTTCTGCGTGCTGTTCGAAGGCCATTATTTCCATCGCGCATTCATTTACCCCCTGACCCTGAGGCCGCGGCAAGACGGACGCGAACCGATGGTCCTCATCCTCATGGCGATGACGTTCAACCTTGCCAACGGCTACCTGAACGGTACCTATCTCTCCTCGTATGCGGTCCATCTCTACTCGACCGACTGGTTTCGGGACCCGCGATTTTCCGCCGGGCTGATCCTGTTCGTGTTCGGTGTCGCGCTGAACAAGCACTCAGATCATGTACTGCGTCACCTGAGAGGACCCGGCGAATCCGGTTACCGGATACCGCAAGGTGGCGGGTTCCGTTTCGTTTCATGTCCGAACTACCTGGGAGAACTCATCCAGTGGAGTGGCTTCGCCCTGGCTGCCTGGTCTCCTGCGGGACTCGCGTTCGCGATTTTCACTGCGGCAAACCTGGTTCCGCGCGCACTCGCGAGCCATCGCTGGTACATTGCACGCTTTCCCGATTATCCCGCGGCGCGAAAGGCCATCCTGCCCGGGCTCTTGTGAAGCATCCGGAGATTTCATGAAAGCGGTTCGTCCCGACATTGCAGCGCTGGAACAGAATGGGATCACGAGACTCGCCTTCACGCGACTCGGAGATCCCGACGTCATACCGCTCTGGTTCGGCGAAGGTGATATTCCAACACCGGCCTTTGTTCGCGAGGCTGCAAAGCGCGCGCTGGACAACGGTGAGACCTTTTACGTTCATACGCGAGGCATCGAGTCATTGCGGCTCGCGATCAAGGAGTACCTGGACGGTCTCTATGGCACCGACCTCGATCCGCAGCGGGTTTCGGTACCCGGCGCATCGATGATGGGCATCACCATCGCGGCGCAAATGGCCCTTCGTCCGGGCGACGACGCCCTGGTCATCAGTCCTCACTGGCCGAATATCGAAACATCCTATCGGGTCGCCGGCGCGAACGTGCTGACCGTCAGGCAGCAGGAAGGACCGGACGGCTGGTCGCTGTCTGCCACCGAAATTATCGAGGCGATCACCCCCGCGACGAAGAGTATTTTCATCAATTCACCGTGCAACCCGACAGGCTGGGTAATGAGCCGCGAAGACCAGGAGGCGGTGCTCAGCGTCTGCCGTGAGCGCAATATCCAACTGATCGCGGACGAGGTCTATCATCGACATGTCTACGATCGGGACGCGGCGCCCTCGTTTATAGAGATCGCACGTCCGGACGATCCGGTGGTCGTCATCGGTGGTTTCTCCAAGGCATGGGCCATGACGGGCTGGCGAGTGGGTTGGGTCGTCGCGCCCACGGAGCAGGCGACTCACTGGGCCATCATGTCCGAGTGCTTCAACACGGGCGCCACCGTCTTCGCGCAGCAGGCATGCATCACGGCATTGCGCTAAGGTGAGCCGTTCGTACGTGAACTGCAGACGCAGTACGGCCACGCACGTGACATGGTGATCGACGCGTTCGCCGCGCATCCGACGATCGAACTCGCGCCGCCAACAGGCGCCTTTTATGCGTTTCCCCGGGTCAGGGGCGTGGCAGACAGCTACGCCTTCGCCGAAGGACTACTCAAGGAAGAGTCGGTGGGGGTTGCGCCGGGCTACACTTTCGGTCCCGGCAACACAGCGCACTTTCGTCTCTGCTACGCGCTCGGTCACGAACGGCTCGCAGAGGGTTTGAGCCGAATCTCCCGGTTTGCCGAAAGATTCGCCTGAGGGGCCAGGGCCTCACACTACCCTGCCGCATGATTCCCGTTTCTCCGGGATCATACCTACGATGAAAGCTACGACCCGCCTCGCGAGCCTCGCCCTGATTGTCGTGCCGTTGCTGGCCAACGCAGACGAGACGTTCGAATACGTCGCGGAACACCTGCTCGAGTCACCGATGAATGCGACGCTCGTCAGCCTGCCGCTCATTCCCTCATCGACCGATCACCTTTCCACTCGCGTACATCTTGGCTACGGCAGTTTCAGCGGTGGGCGGCTCAGCGCGAGGGTCCCGATGGCGAGCGTCGACGGCTACTTTCCAATCACGCGGCGCTGGGGCGTCCTTGCGAGCGGATTCTACAGTCGCTACGGAATCTCAGGCGATAGCGGCTCCTCGACCGCAGGATTCAGCGTGCTCGACACGCCACGCTTCCCGGCAAGGTTCCAGGTCAACCTGAACGACGTATCAGGCTCGGCGAAATACTACGGCGCGAGCGTCGCGTTGACGTGGCAATCCGGGCTGGGCGTCAACTTCCAGGCAGGGGCAGCCAGATCCAGGCTCGACGTGTCGCGATTCGATGTCGCGTTTCACACCCTGGATTTGTCGACGAACGTGGACGCCACCGCGGACTACTCAGGCCGATACAACGTCACGACGCTGTTCACGCGCGTCGAGTCCACACCCATGCCGCTCGGCGCGCGCTTCACCTGGACACCACACGCACTGCTCGCGTGGAGTCGGCCACGCGTCAACTTGAAAGAGCGCGTCTCGGGGCCTGGCTTCGACTATCGGTCAGTCGATTCAGTGGACGAGAAGCATATTCCCGACCATGACATCGGCGTCGGAGTTCGCATCGAGCATGTTGCGAGCGGCGTTTCGCTCGATGTCGGCGCAACGCTTTGGCTTCTCGCCGCAGAACCACGACTCCACAAGGGGATCGACCCGCCCCTGTTCGTCAGTGTGACCGTCCCGCTTGGCAAATCCGCACGCTAAAGATCTTCGCCCAAACG
>JAGRIN010000167.1 GCA_020443245.1 Pseudomonadales bacterium | reverse complement strand
TCGAGACGTTCATCACTCGATGCCGTCGCCAGGACACGAGCGCCGGCGCGTTTCGCCAACTGGATGCCCGCAAGTCCGGTTCCGCTCGCGCCGGCGTGGATCAGCACCGTCTCGCCCTTCACCAGCCGACCGAACTCGAACAGGCAATCGTCGGCGGTGCCGAACGGAATCGGAATGCACGCGCCGGTCTCAAACGTCATATCGTCGGGAATCGGCCACGCAGAGCGGGAATTGTCGGCACGCAGGCTTGCATGGGAACCACCAACATTCGCCGTCGTGACGCGCTCGCCCACCTTCCGATCCGTCACCGATGTGCCGACTTCGACGATCACGCCAGCCGCGAGATATCCGCCGCAATGTGGTGTCGGCCCCGCGGGTCCGGCCGCTCTTGCCAGTACGTCGCCGCCTTCGATACTGATCGCCTGCACTTCGACCAACACGTCATGCGGACCGACTTGCGGGTCAGGTACCTCTTCGTAGCGCAACACTTCAGGTCCACCGCCTTCGTAATAAACCGCCGCTTTCATTGCCACCCTCTCATTGTCGATTTCGTGAGGCTATCACACCTCGTGCGGGCCGGGGGATTGCCGCGCGCGATTGATGCGCGAATATAACCACGCGCCTGCCGTGAGCAGCAGGTAGATCGTCAGGATGAAGATCAACTGCTCAGGCTGGTTGCGAATCTCATAGTAGCCAATGAGCCCGGTGCCGGCGGCGAGTCCCAAGACAGCAAGCACTGTCAGTAGCCCCGAAGACCCGGTCCTCTCGCGAATGCGGTGGTTTGCCACCGCCATCAGCAGCGAGATCAAAAGGAACGTGACACTCCCGAATTCAAGGATGACCTGAAGCGATCCGGCGAGGATGAGCACGAAGGCAAAACACGCCATGGCGCAAATGGCATACACCGGTATCGTACCTCGACGACGCGCCAGGAAAGCCGGCAGGTAACCATCGGCAGCAATCACGGCCATTTGCCTGGATGCGCCGAATACCGTCCCCGAAATCGCACTGCTGGTCGCGAGAAGCGCACCCAGTATGACCAGATCCGTACCCCAATGCCCGAGTACGTTGTCGGCGCCGGCCGCGAGCGCATACTCCTTGTTGCGAACGATGTCGGTGAACGGAATCGCGAGGATAGGGCCAGCAGCGATAGCAACGTAGATGAGGATCGCGAGGAAGATCGCCGCGTAGATGGCACGTGGAATATTGCGTTCCGGTTCGTCCATTTCGTTGACGGCATTGATGACGAGCTGGAATCCTTCATACGCGACGAAGGTCACGGCGGCCACGATCATGATTGACAGCATCGAGACGTCTCCCGTTTCAACGCGCAACGAAGCGAGGGTCGCATTACCGTTGTTGATGAGGGTAAAAGAGATGACAACCAGGATGATGAGCTTCGAATAGACCATGAAGTCCTCGACTCGCCCCATGCCCTTGACGCTCCAGACGTTGATCAGGGTGAAAGCGAGGATCACTGCGCCGGCCACGAGTTTTCTCACCGTGGCGCTGTCTCCGAACGCGAAGCCGCTGATTGCGTAGGAAGCGAAGGTATAGGCGTAGAGCGCGAGCGTGCTGATATAGCCGAAGACAACCCACCAACCGATGAGCGATGCGGCAAACGGCGATGCCGGGTATGTCCGCTTGTAGAACGAGTAGGTTGCGCCCTCATCCTTGTAGTACACGCCCAGCTTGATATAGGAGTAAGCCGCCAGCGCGGCCATCGCACCGCCCAGCACAATCGCGACAGGTGTAAACACACCGATCAGCGAAACTGATAACCCCAGCACCGTAAATATACCGCCACCGACCATGCCGCCGAGCGCAATCGCGATCAGTTCAGGCACACCGAGTTCTTTCTCCCTTTTCCGGTGAACGCTGAATCGGCTGGGAAGGTGAAATGACATGGCGCAGTTCCAGGCAAGAATTGACATTTTCGCTCACACCAAGGATAACTGCACCTGAGAGGGATCCAATCACGCGGGCACACTGCACGCCGTGTCGCCTGCCTGACGCAAGCAAGTGTGGAGGCACTGCATGGCTTATCCCGACGATTCCTCGAAGTCCGCCCAACTCTTCGCACGCGCGAGGTCAGTCCTGCCCGGCGGCGGCTCGCGCAGCAGTACGCTCATCTCACCCTACCCGCTCTACGCAAGCGAGGCGCACGGCAAGTACCTGACCGATGTCGACGGAAATCGATACTTAGATTTCAACAACAACATGACTTCGCTGATTCATGGGCACGCGCACCCGAGAATCGTCGGTGCCGTCGGCTACCAGGTACGTCGCGGCTCGGGATACACGTTCATGAACGAAGCCGAGATCCAGTTGGCGGAATTACTCTGCGCCCGGGTTCAAGGTTTTGAGCAGATCCGCTTTACCAACTCGGGGACCGAGGCCGTGATGAACGCCGTGAAGGCCGCGCGCGCCTTCACCGGACGCGCAGACATCGCCAAGTGCGAAAATGCCTACCACGGTACGTTTGACGCGGTCGAGGTCTCGCTGGGCGTTACGGCCACCGATGCGGCGCTCGGCGATCCACCGTCTGTAGCCGGTTCACGTGGCACACCTGCGGGCGTCGTCGAAAGCGTCAAGGTAATTGCCTGGAACGACACCGCGACCTCGAAGCGTATTTTGGACCAGCATCGCGGAGAACTTGCCGCGATCATTATCGATCCGGCGTTTCGACGCATCGAGCCCGAGGCCGCCTTCATCGACATGCTGGGAGACTATTGCCGCGAGACTGGCACGCTCCTGATTGCGGACGAGGTTATTTCGTTCCGGGTTGGCTACACCGGCAGCCAGGGCGAGTACGACATTCCGGCCGACCTGACCGCGCTCGGCAAGATCATCGGCGGCGGCTTCCCGGTAGGCGCGGTCGCAGGACGTCGCGACGTGATGTCAGTGTTCGATGGAACCCGCGAAGCCGAAGGGCACGTGCGACATGCGGGGACGTTCAACGGTAACCCGGTCACGATGGCTGCCGGTTTCGCCGCGATGGACATGATGACGCCCGCCGCCTTTGCCCATATCAACGATCTCGGCGCGCGCTTTCGCGCCGGGATCAATGAAGTCTTCGCGCTAACGAACGTCCAGGGCCGCGCCCGCGGACATCATTCCCTGTTCGCCATCGACATTGATGACGTCGATCTCATGGCGTCACATGTGGATAGTGCGGCAGCTTGCGATGGCCTTGCGCGCTATCTCCTGAATCACGGCTACGCGATGGCGCCCGGCCTGGGTGGCGCGGTTTCGACGATCATGGAGGCGTCCGACGTGGCGCCGTTCTGCGAAACCCTGCTGGCAGGGATCAGGTCAATCAAGGGCGAGGCATAGCCCCACGCATCAGAACCGATATTGGTACCCGGCATAGGTGAGCAAAATCGAGGTCTGCTGATTGCCGAACTGTTCGATGTGCGTCGCGTACCAATAGTACCCGCTGACGAGATAAAACAGGTGATCGCCACTCGTGTAGTCCAGCCTGAATTCCGGAAACGCATTGACCTGGCGACCGCCGCGCGCCATTGACCGCGTCTCCACGCGCATGCGCGGCGAGAACCTGAGATGCTCGCCGACTCGCAGGTTCGAGTTCAGGTAAACGGCCCAGCTGTCCGCGTTTTCCTGTTTGTTGTAACGGACGCCCGCCGCAACGTCATGACGCGCAACGAACAAGTCCGTCATCGACAGTCGCAGGTCCAGCCCGGTCTGGTCGAAGGCCGGACTGGCCAGCACGCCGCCTGAAGCCGCGCCCTCATCGATAGCGAACCAACTCAGTGATCCGGACAGCGACATCCGCGGCGAGAGCGGAACGCCCACACCGGCAATGGCCGACCGGGTGGACAAGGAACGATCCACGGCGAGCGAAAAGAGATCGTCCTCGGTGAACAGACCGGCGAGTAGCGCGTCGATCGAAGCGACGCCCTGGCCGATCAGCGCGTTGCGCGTGCTGAGATACGGACTGCGCCGCTCGTCGTATGAGAAATTGAAGCTGGCGTGTTCATTGTTGCCGGTCAACGATACCGACAAGGCATTCAGGTCGCGAAAGTGCAGGTCATAATCGATGAAACCCTGGGCAAAGACTCCTTCGCCCGCGTAACGCGCCTCGAATCCCACTGCTTCACGATCAACAAGACCCGCGATCGTCTGGCGCTGCAAGTGGATGCCGAAGCCAAGTCGTTCGAACAGGTCACCGGTGTCCACGCTGGCACCGATGAACTGCCGATCATCACCAAAGAGCGGATCCTTCGACCTGTCAGCAGGCAAGCCGCCGTAGAGCGACAGCCATGGCCCGCGGTCGAGTTGGTAGCGCATATCGACACCGTCGAACCGACCCAGCATCGAATTGCCGCGTGAACGTTGGCGACCCACCCTGAACTGGAGGTGACGCGAGGGTTCAATATCCGCATAAAGATAACGGATCGAGTCACCGCTGGCCCTGCCACTGTCCGTCAGGTCCTGGTAATGCCCTGCGGAAACACGCACGGCGTAGCGGCTGTCATCGATATCGATTTCTCCCGTCAGGTCGGCATCGACCGAAGCCAGCGACATCGTGGTACGGGTATCACCTGCATCATTGGTGTTCCTTGCCATGCGGTAGTCGGCGCGCACGTTGCCGCCAAATGAGCGGTCCCGGCTTACGGCCGAAGCGACCTTTGGCTTTTCCGGCTCCGCATTCGCAGGCGCGAACGACGCGAGCAGTGCCGAGAGTCGCAGATTGACCCGGGACGCCTCAGGGGCGTCGGGATAGTCGTTCATGAAGCGCTCGTACTCGGCACGGGCGAACGCAAACTGGCCTTTTCGCTCTCGCGCGACGCCGAGATATTCCTGGGCGAAACGTCGAATCGCGGCGTCGCTCGCACTGCTTCGCAGCGCCGTCAGTTCGGCGACCACCGTATCGTAGTCGCCTTCATTCAGGCGGCGACGCGTCTCGGACTGGATCGCAGAGAGATCACCGCTCGTCCAGGCGTCGGCGTCCGCCTCGGCCAGCATGGGCAGTGCAACGAGGCAAAGCAGCGAGACGAACCGCGCGACAGCGCTAGTCAAAACTGCGGTCGGACACCCTGTGATGACCATTTCTCACTCTCTGGATCGTGGTGAAGGAGCTGTCGGTATACTGGTGACAAGCACCCGCGCAGTCCCGAAGCTCCGATACGGTGTAGTTGATGCCGGGCGCCTTGCGATGCTCGCCCGCGCGGTATTGTCCTGCATGACAGGCAGCGCAGTCTTGCGCATACCCCGCATAGCGCCACGGAATGTTGGACGCATTTGTCGTGTGGCAATCCGTGCAGTCGAGCGCACTGCGATGATCTCCAGGGTAGTTCGCGCCATGCACATAGCTGACCGGCTGCCAGCCTGATGTCGAGTGACAACTGTCACAATCGAGCGTCGTCGAGAAGTGTCCGTTCGACTTGCCGGTCGCGGTCGTACCGTTGTGGCAAGCCATGCAGGGGCCGGAGACATTGGCATGATCGAAACCGGCGGGGGTCCAGGCGATGACACTGTGGCAATTGTTGCATTGTGCATTGGTCGCGATATGGTTCATCGGTTTGCCCGTCGCGTCAGTCCCGTTGTGGCAATTGCTGCAGCCATCGGTGATATTGCTGTGATCGAACACCGCCGGTGTCCACGCATCCGTGCTGTGGCAGTTGTCGCAGGACTGTGTCGTCGAGATGTGCCCTGTCGGCTTGCCTTCGGCAACGCCACCGTTGTGACACGACTCGCAGGTACCGACGACTTCACGATGGTCCACCATACTGGCAGGGGACCAGACGGTAGTTGTGTGGCATCGATCGCACGCGGTCGATGAACTGATATGGGACGCTGACTTGCCTGTCGCAACAGTGCCGTTATGACAACTGGCACAAGCGCCGACGACCTCGCCGTGATCGAACATGTTAACTGGCGCCCACGCGCTGGACACGTGGCAACGCTCACATGCATTGGTTGTTGCAATGTGTCCCGGATTCTTTCCCTCGGCGTCAGTGCCGTTATGGCATGCGGCACAACTGCCGAGGACCTCGGCATGATCGACACGGAGCGCGGGAGACCAGGCCATCACGGTGTGGCAGCGCTCGCAGGCATTGGTCGACGCGATGTGGCTCACGCCCTTGCCTTCTGCCACATTGCCGTTGTGACAAGCCGAACACGCGCCCATGACCTCGGCATGGTCGACGAACTGAACCGGCGAGAAGGCAACCGTTGTGTGGCACGCATCGCAGCGATCCGTTGTCGTTGGGTGCCCGGATGACTTACCGGTTGCTGTCGCGCCATTGTGGCAACTCGCGCACGAACCGGTGACCTCCGCGTGATCGACGGCAAAAACCGTCGCAAATGAGGTGGTGCTATGGCACGTCTCACACCGCGCAGACGATGCTATGTGCGACATGCCCTTGCCGGTGGCCTGTGTGCCGTTGTGGCACATACTGCACCCATCGGTGAACGAGTCATGCTCCGTCCACACGACCATGTTCCAGTTGCCCGGCGTGTGACAGTTGTCGCACGTTCCGGTCACCGGAATGTGATTCATGGGCTTTCCTTGCGCCGCACCGCCGTTATGACACGAGTCGCAGGTACCCATCACTTCGGTATGATCGAAACGCAGCACAGACGCCCAACTATCGGGTGTGTGGCACTGTCCACACCGCACGCTCGTTCGCATATGGTTCGTCGGCATCGTCGACGCACCGGCCCTGCCGATACCCGTGTGACAAAACTGGCAATCTGTCGGTGTGCCGCGAAAAACGCCACCCGAATGACAGCTCTCACAATCGAGTGACGCATGCTCGCCTACGAGCGGAAAGCCGGTTGCATTGTGATCGAACGGTTGTGCGTACAACGCTGGCGACAGGAGTCCGATGGCAATGAAAACGAACGTGCGCAGGCGGTTCATCACGGTTTCCTCTCGTTCATTGTCGCGCCGTTGAACGTCTGGACCGAGTGACAG
>JAGRIN010000166.1 GCA_020443245.1 Pseudomonadales bacterium | reverse complement strand
GCTTGTCGTGCATGACCGAAACGATCTTGGGAATCACGTCCCCGGCGCGCTGCAACAGGACGGTGTCACCGATCATGAGATCGAGGCGATGGACTTCATCCATGTTGTGGAGGGTGGCATTGCTGATGGTGACGCCACCCACCTTGACGGGTTCGAGTCGGGCAACCGGCGTGATCGCACCCGTGCGGCCAACCTGGAACTCGACATCGTTCAGTACTGTGACGCCTTCTTCAGCAGGAAATTTGTGCGCGATGGCCCAACGTGGCGTGCGTGTCAGGATGCCGAGTTCTTCCTGCAGGTCGATGCTGTCGACCTTGAACACGACGCCGTCGATCTCGTAGTCGAGGTCGGGCCGTCTTGCGAGCATCTCACGATAAAACGCGGCACAACGATCTGCCCCGCTCACGACCTGGAGCAGTGGATTGGTTCGAAGGCCCCATTCCCTCAGCGCGCGAAGGATCTCACTGTGTCGACGCGGCAACTCACCGTCCTGAACGAGGCCGACGCTGTAGCAGAACATCGTGAGCCGGCGTTTGGCCGTCAGTCGCGAATCGAGTTGGCGGAGACTGCCGGCGGCTGCATTGCGCGGGTTGGCAAAGATCTTCTCACCCGCGGCCTCGGCCTGCTCATTGATTTTCCTGAACGTCGACTTCTGCAGGTAGACCTCTCCGCGCACTTCAAGCACGCGCGGATAACCGGTGCCGTGCAGCCGAAGGGGTACCGATTCGATCGTCCGCACGTTCTGCGTGATGTCCTCACCCGTGGTGCCGTCTCCCCGGGTGGCGCCGCGAACGAGCCTGCCGTTCTCGTACAGCAAGCTGACGGCAACACCGTCAATCTTGGGCTCACAAGCGTAGTCGATCGTGGCGTCGGAGCCGAGACGCCCCTTGATACGGCGATCGAAGTCAAAGAGGTCTTCCTCGGAGAACGCATTCTCGAGCGAGAGCATCGGCAACTCGTGACGGACCTGGCTGAACGCATCGAGCGGCGCGGCACCCACGCGCTGGGTCGGGGAGTCATCGGTGATGAGCTCCGGGTGTTCCGACTCAATCTCCCGAAGCCTGCGAAACAGCCGGTCGAACTCGGCATCGCTGACTTCCGGTGTATCGAGAGCGTGGTAGAGGTAGTTGTGGCGGTTGATTTGTTCGCGGAGGCTCGAGACTTCCTGTTGGATCTTTCGGGTCACCGCCATCAGCAATACCTGCGCTCGAACTCCCGGATCTCATCGCGACTGTGCTCGATCGTCTGGGGAGTCATCACGCTGCGCGAGCCGTCCTTGACCTCTCCGGCCAGGTCGTCCGCCAACTTTTGTGCAGCGTCGATCATGGCATCGAACGCCTGAAGCGGCTCGGCAACTTCATGCGCCCGCATGAAAAGGCTGACGGCGGGCGTTTCGAGCGCGTCCATGTCATCCGGGTCGAACGTACCGGGTTCAACCGCGTTGACGAGACTGAAGACCGGTTCTCCCATTGCGTCGAGTCGATGGTAGATATCCATTTCGCCGAAATGCATCCCAAGCTCGTCGAGAGAGCGGCGCAGGGCGCGTCCCGCGAACGGCTCGTGAAGCGCCGTCACATACAGGACGACGAAATGTTCGGGGCGAGAGCGTCTCGCCGGCGCCCGCTCCGGCTCACGCACCGGGCTTTGCTGTTCGTCCTCTCCGGGAGCATCTTCAGCCGGCGGCATTGGCGCGGGTTCTTCGCGCAGGGCGACAATCTTCTCGCCCTCGCCGCCGTGATCGCCGGAAACCGGCGGCGTGGCAGGCTTCGCTTCACGCTTCGGACCGACGTCAACCGGCTCCATCAATACGGGCACGTTCTCGGAGAGATCCAGCGACTGTTGTTGCGGCTTGCTCACGATGCGCGCCCCCCCGTTGGGCAGCTCTGCCTTCAGCATCCTGATTTCATCGGGGTCCTCGACCTTGTCGAGGTGCTCACCCTTGCTACTCAGGAAGTTCTTGTCGAGCGACATGCGCAGCTTGTTCCGGCCGTACCGCATGCGCCAGTAACCATGAACCAGTACCCCGATAATGAAGATCGGGCCAAGGATCAGTAGCCAGTCTCGCAATCCGAAATCCATCGACACCAGACTCCGACTTGATATGGTTAAACTGCGGCCATTGCCACTGCTTCGTCCACGTCCACCGAGACCAGTCTCGATACCCCGGGCTCGTGCATCGTTACGCCCATGAGCTGGTCGGCCATTTCCATCGCGATCTTGTTGTGGGTGATGTAAATGAACTGCACAGTTCTCGACATCTCCTTGACCATATCGGAATAACGGCCCACGTTCGCATCGTCGAGCGGTGCGTCCACCTCGTCCAGCATGCAGAAAGGTGCCGGGTTCAGGTTGAAGATCGAGAACACCAGCGCGATTGCCGTCAGCGCTTTCTCGCCGCCCGAGAGCAGGTGGATGCTCGAGTTGCGCTTGCCGGGCGGACGCGCCATCAGCGCAATACCCGTGTCCAGCAAGTCCTCGCCCGTCATTTCGAGGTAGGCGTGACCACCACCGAACAGTTTCGGGAACAACTGCTGCAGCTTCGAGTTGACCTTGTCGAAGGTCTCCTTGAACCGCGTCCGCGTCTCGATATCGATCTTGCGAATTGCATTCTGCAGCGTCTCGAGCGCTTTCTCGAGGTCCTCGTTCTGCGCGTCCAGGTATTGCTTGCGCTCCGAGGCGACCTTGAACTCATCAATGGCCGCGAGGTTGATCGCGCCGAGGCGCTGGATACGATTGCCGACGCGCGTGAGATTCTCGTCCCACACACTCTCGCTCGCATCCTCCGGCAGTCCGGCGATCACGGTATCGAGATCGGCACCGTCGGCCTCGAGCTGTTCCTTGATGGTGGATTGACGCACCTGGAGGGCCTGCCATTCCATCCTGACCTGGTCCAGCGTGCCACGCACCTGCTCGATCTGCTCTTCCACGCCATTTCGCTTCGTCTCGGACTCGCGAATCCTGTGCTCTATCGCTTCCGCCTGCTGGCGAAGTGCCGTCAGTTCATTCTCGACCGCCAGCCGCGCTTCGAGCTGGACCTCGAGTTCTTTCTTGAGGTTTTGCTGCGGTGCCTCGCTCTCTTCAATCGCCGTCTGCAGCGATTGACGACGTTCTTCGAAGACTGTCTGCTGCTCTTCGAGCCGCGACATCGCCTGCGTCGTCGAAGCGATTTCGGAATTGAGTGATTGAATCCGCAAAGCCAGCTGGTGCGAGGCGTCCCGATGTTCACGCGCTTTCGCCCGCGCCGACTCGAGTGCCTGTTGGCGCGTGTTCCGATCAGCGAGCATCGCCTCGCGACGCTGCGTGTCCGCTTCCATCCGGTCCATCGCTTCCCCGAGCTGGTGGCGCGATGCCTTCAGTTGTGCCTCGTCCGTTTCGAGTTGCGCGACGCTGGACTCGATCTCCTGGTTTGCGCGCGACAGGTCATGGCGAACCTGTTCGGCCTGCAGGCGCTTGGCGCCAAGCTGCGCACGCGTTTCGCTGTGCGCACGCTGCTGTTCCGCCAGCCGTTTCTGCGCGGATTCGCGATCCGCCTCGGCGACCTTGAGTGCATTCACGCCGCCATCCAGGCTCTCTGCCAGCGCGGAGACTTCGGACTGCAGGCTCTCGATCTGCCCGCCCAACGTTGCAAGTTCCTGTTGCCGGTGAATGACGCCGGCGGTGGCGTCCTGGTCCTTGCTGACACGCAGCCAATTGGCGCCGAGCCAGATGCCGTCTCGGGTGACAATCGACTGGCCCGCGGTGAGACTCGCACGGCGCGCAATGGCGTCGCCCAGCGAATCGGCGACCTGGATACCGCCCAGCACTCCCGAGAGGTCGATCGATGACTCGACCTTGTCGATCAATGCAGCCGCTCCGGCAGATGCGGCATTGCCATGACCGCCCGGGAGAGAACCGGCAGAGAAGAAGCGGATCGCGCCTTTCTCGAAATCACCGAGCAATTCGCTGACGACATCGAGACCATCGACGCAGACCGCCTGCAGGTGATCGCCCAGCACGGTCTCCACGGCAACATCCCAGCCGTCCTCCACTGTGATCTTCTCGCCGAGCCGGTCGCTGCCCTGCAGCCCGTGACGTTGTAGCCATTTCACTTCAACGTCATCCTGCTGGCCCAGCGCGGCCTGCTGGAGTGCCTCCAGCGATGCATGACGACCACGGACACCGGACAACTCACTGCGCTTCTCATCCAGCAGCGCTGTCAGGTTCTGGTTTTCGCTGCGCTGCTCTTCAATCTTCAGGACCAGCTCGGCAATTTCCGACTCGATGCGCGCTACCTGTGACTGTTGCGTCTCCTGCATCGACTCCAGCGGCCCGATCTCCGCTTCCACCGTCGAAGACTCGAGTCGCGAGACATCCTCACGCAGGGTCTGGATGCGTGAATTGAGGCGTTCGATCGACTTCTCCATCGATTCGATGCGGGATTGTTCGACTTCACCGCGGCGCCTCGCCTCACCGGCCGCTTCATTGAACGCTTCCCACGACTGTTGCCAGGTCTGCATCTCGCGCTCGGCGGTTTCCAGCGCCTGGACCGACGCCTGCTCGACCTCCTGCACCTCGGCACGTTGTGGCTCAGTCTCGGCCAGGGTTCGACGCAGGCCTTCGAGCTTGTTCTTGTCGCCTTCGAGGTCCGCGCGCAGCTTGTGCCAGTTTTGCGTCACTTCCTGCAGGTCGCGACTCAGTTGCTGGCTGCGTTCGTTCTGGTACTGGATGCTGTCCTCGATCCGCGCGATCTCGGTACCGTGGTCGTAGTAGCGCTTCTGTACCTCGTTCATCTTGTCGGACAAATCGACCAGGCCGGCACGCTGTTCCTCGATCTCTGCGTCAAGGCGACGCTGGTCGGCAACGCGCGCTTCCTGTTCGTTCGACAGACGCGAGATGTTGTCTGACCGGGACTTTGCCTCGCCCGCAATCGAGCGCCACTTGAGCGCGGAAAGCTGTGCACGCAGCTCACGCTCTTCCTTCTTGTACTCGGTATAGCGTTCCGCCGCGCGGGCCTGGCGTTCGAGGTGGGTGAGTTGCCGTTCGAGTTCGTCACGCAGGTCACGCAGGCGGTCCAGGTTGTCGCGGGTGTGGGAGATCCTGCGCTCGGTTTCGCGGCGCCGCTCCTTGTAGCGCGAGATGCCGGCGGCTTCCTCTATGTATACGCGCAAATCCTCGGGCCGCGCCTCGATGAGCTGGCTGATCATCCCCTGCTCGATGATGGAGTAGCTGCGGGGACCAAGACCCGTACCGAGAAAAATGTCGGTGATGTCCTTCCTGCGGCACTTCTGGTTGTTCAGGAAGTAATTGGACTGACCGTCCCGAGTCACCTGGCGCTTGATGGAAATCTCGCTGTAGGCCGCGTACTCACCGGCCAGCCGGCCGTCGGTGTTGTCGAATACGAGTTCGATACTGGCCTGGCCCACCGGCTTGCGACCGGTCGCGCCGTTGAAGATGACGTCTGCCATCGACTCGCCGCGCAGGTTCTTCGCCGAGCTCTCGCCCATTACCCAGCGAACCGCATCGATAATGTTGCTCTTGCCGCACCCATTGGGGCCGACGACTGCACAAAGATTGCTGGGGAAGGGGACTGTTGTAGGATCTACAAAGGATTTGAAACCGGCGAGCTTGATTGCCTGCAAACGCATGTTTTTGATCTTACTCCGAAGCACTGCGGCGCGGAACCGAACGGGCTCCGCACAAACCGCCTATTCTATTACAGATCAATAGGTTCGTCCCGAAATTTGGCCGCCATCGGGCACTACTCGGCAGCGTTTGCGACAGCTGTGCCGTCAAGCCGTTCGCGAGCGTAGAAGTCCAGGAAATCGAACACGATCTCGCCAAGGCGAGACGGCTCCGAGTTCGTCAGGAACACCATGCCCATCTGCAACTGGCGATTGAAGACCATCTCGCTCCGCATGCCCTGCACGTAACCACCGTGATGAACGAATTGCGGTATACCGTCGTAGGTGAACACGCGCCAGCCCAGCCCGTAGTAGATCTCACCGAGCCCGGGGTGGGCGCGATAGTGCGCCTGGACGCGGCTCGTGCGAATGACGCCGGTGTGCATCTCATCCAGCATATCCCGCGACAGCACATCCGGGCGTTGGCCGAGTTGGGCCAGCAGCCAGTCCTTCATATCCTCGATGCTGGCGTTGACGCCCGCTGCCGGCGGCACGCGATAGTACTCAGGCGTCGTACGCGTCCTGCCCCACCGGTCGCCGGTCCAGATGTGCGGCTCGGCATGGTCAGGGTCGCTCGCGAACGCCTCCATACCAAACGAGGCCCGATGCATCGCGAGCGGGTCGAAGAGCTTCTCCTTGACGTACTCCGGATAGTCGACCTGCGCGGTCACCTTGACCACGTCACCGACCAGGCTGAACGCCACATTCTGGTAGGCGTAGCACTTGCCGGGGGCGCAGATGAAGTTGACCCGGTCGAGACGTGTCTTGATTTTCTCGAAGGTCATGTTGTCTTCGATCAGGTTCGTGTAGGCATGTGGCATGAGCCCCGTCGTCTGCGACATCAGGTTCTTCAGGCTGATGCGATTACCGTAATCCGCGCGGCGCCAACGAATTTCGGGCAGTTCAGCGCGAATCGGCGTATTCCAGTCAATCGGCTCTTCCTTCACCAGAATCGCGCTCGCGGCCGACGCAAAGGTCTTGGACAGCGAGGCAAGGCGAAACAGGGTTGCGGGGGTGACCGGGGCGGGAGCATCCTCGGCTCGCACGCCCCAGGTCTTCAGCAGGGCCACCCTGCCGTCGACGACGACCACAACGGCAGCACCGGGGACCTCGGACACCACCGGTGAAAGTATCTCGTTTTCAAGTTTGCCGATGAATTCGCTACCATCACCGGAGGCACGTGCGGGTAGCGCGATCGCTTGCAGGCACAGGCAAGTGAGGACAAGACAGCGTGAGAGCACTTTTTATCTGGGGGCATGTCTTGAGTTTCGTTCGGCAAAGCCTAACACACTCTCGCG
>JAGRIN010000165.1 GCA_020443245.1 Pseudomonadales bacterium | reverse complement strand
CGGACGGTGCGGAGTGTGGCTTCTAACATAGCGTATTTCCTGCATTGACTTAAGAACCGGTGCGCCGTTGCCTTTGCGCCTCGTACAGGCAGATGCCGGTAGCAACGGAAACGTTGAATCCCAGATCATCAACGATCATCGGAATACGGGCAAGAAAATCACATTGATCGGCCGTATTGCGCCGAATGCCGCTTTCCTCGGAACCCATCACAATCGCGGTCGGTCCCTTGAGGTCTATGGTGTCCAGGTCCTGCGCCCCCTGGAGCAGGGTCCCGACCACCCAAACGCCCTGCTTTTTGAGCGTTGCGAGACAGCGGGAGATATTGACGACCCGCACTACCGGTACGATCGAGGCGCCTCCGCTTGCGGTCTTGATGGCGGCAGGTCCGAGCGGCGCGCTTCGGTCCTTCGGCACAATCACCGCCGTCACCCCCAGGGTCGCGGCGCTTCGCAAGCATGCGCCGAAGTTGCGCGGGTCGGTAACGCCGTCCAGCACCAAGAGCAACGCGGGCGAAGACCCCTGGACCAGAAGATCTTTCAGCACGCTCTCATCCAGGTAGTGTTCCGGGTTCACGACGAGTCCGACACCCTGGTGACTCACCGCGGTACGGGCCGACAACTCGGCCTCCGGGATTCGCTCCACCGGGATGCGGTTCGCGTGCGCCATCGCTTCAATCTCGGAGAGGCGTGCGTTCAACTTGCCTTCGCGGAGCAGCAGCCTGTGGACACCACTCCCCCCGGCCATGAGCCGAACGGATACGGCATTGATGCCAAATATCGTTTCGCTGCTCGCCATACGTTACCGCTTGCGTCCTTTACCTGCCTTCTTGCCTGACTTCTTGCGCTTCGACGGGGCTCGTTCCTTGACGCCTGGCTTCGCCGCGCGCTGACTCGACTTTTCCCGCCCCTTGCGTCCTTCTTTTGCGGGCTTTTTCTTGCGAGTGTCGCGCCGGGCCGCGAGTGGGGTGTGAGATATCAACTCGAAGTCGATCTTGCGCTCGTCGATATCGACACGCGCCACCTGCACGCTCACGATGTCACCGAGACCATACGCCAGGTTGGAACGCTCGCCCTTCAGTGTCTGCGTGCCCTGATCGTACTGGTAGTAATCGCCAGCCAGCGTGCTCACATGCACGAGCCCCTCAACGAAAAGATCGGCGAGTTCGACAAAAAAACCGAACTTCGCTACGCCGGTAATCACACCTTCGTGGATATCGCCAACGTGGCCGCTGATGTAGTTGCACTTGATCCACTCGAGCACGTCGTACACGGCCTGGTCCGCGCGACGTTCGGTGAACGAAGTGTGGTCGCCCAACATGACGACTTCTTCCATCTCATAGGGATAGAACTGCTCAGCAAGGGGTTTGCCCTTGCGCTTTACCGCGGTTGACTTCGCCGTGCTGTGGATAACGGATTTGATCAGCCTGTGCACGAGCAGGTCGGGGTATCGCCGAATCGGTGACGTGAAGTGCGTGTACTCGGAATAGTTGAGGCCAAAGTGGCCCTTGTTTTCCGGCTGGTAGACGGCCTGGTTCATCGAGCGAAGGAGCGCCATTTGCAGAACATGGCCGTTCTTGCGTGAGCGAAGCCGGTCAATCACCGCCTGGAAATCCTCGGGTGTCGGCATCTCGCCGCCTTCGAGCTGGACACCGAACATTGCGAGAAATTCACGAAGGTATTCCACCTTCTCGATGTCCGGTGGCTCATGAACACGGTACAACCCGTTCATCTTGTGTCGGGCGATAAATCGGGCGGCTGACACGTTGGCGCACAGCATGCACTCCTCAATGAGGCGATGGGCCGCGTTTCTGGCACGTGGCTGGATGCCGGCGACGTTGCCTTCGGCGTCGAAGCTGAACTGCAGTTCGGTCGAGTCGAACTCGAGTGCACCGCGCGCGTCCCGAACCGTTGCCAGCGTTCGATAGAGGCTGTGCAGGTTGGCAAGATTTTCTGCGACCGGTTCGGCGAAAGCTTCCGCCCCCGGATCTGAAAGAAAGCGGGCGACTTGCGTGTAGGTCAGTCGCGCTGCCGAGTGAATCGTCGCCTCGTAGAACGTGTAACCGCTGACACGACCGCTCGCAGAGATCGTCATCTCGCAGACGACAGTGAGCCGATCCACATCCGGCTTGAGTGAGCACAGTCCGTTTGACAGCTTCTCGGGCAACATCGGCACGACATATTGCGGAAAATAAACAGAAGTGCCGCGATCGAACGCTGACTGGTCCAGTGCGCTCCCCACTTTTACATAGTGGGAGACATCGGCAATGGCGACAAACAGGCGCCAACCCCCGGTCTTCTTGATTTCGCAATAAACCGCATCGTCGAAGTCACGTGCGTCTTCGCCGTCGATCGTTACAAACGGGATAGCCCGTAAATCCTCGCGCGCGCCAATGTCCTCGTCAGAGACGACATTGGGCATGCGGTCGACCGCCTCGATGACTTCATCCGGAAAGTTGACCGGTATGTCGTTGTTGCGAAGCGCAATCTCGACTTCCATATCGGGCGTGAGCGTATCGCCGAGCACTTCGACGATTTCGGCTCGAGGAATATTGTGCAGAGAAGGCTGTTCCAGGATTCGCACGACGACAATCTGGCCTTCCCGGCGGTCCTCGGGAACTGCGCCGACCAGAATTGGATGATTGATACGGTTATTCAGCGCGTCGACGAAGGCCAGGTGTTGTTCAAAATACAGGCGCCCCACCAACTGGTCTGTGTTGCGCTCGGTCACCTCGATGATTTCGCCCTCGGACCTGCCTCGCCGGTCACGTCCTCGCACGCGAACGAGCGCCTTGTCACCGTGAAACACCGCCTTCATCTGGCGGACGGTGAGGAAGATGTCTTCTTCTCCCTTTTGGTCCGGCACAAGGAACCCGAAACCGTCCGGGTGAGCGCTCACGCGGCCGGCAATCAGCTCCATTCGGCTCGCGATGGCGTAGACATTCCGCCGGTCCACCACCAGCTGGCCGTCCCGCACCATCGCACCCAGGCGACTACGCAGGGCGTCTCGCTGGGTCGGTTGCTCGAGACCCAGTTCCTTGGCAAGTCGCTTGAAGCTGGCAGGCGCGCCGATGCCCTCCATCACCTCCAGGATGAATTCCCTGCTGGCGATCGGATTCTCGTACTTTCGCGCCTCACGCTGCCTGAATGGATCGTGATTCTTCATTTATTGACACCCATGATACGCCCTAGTAACCTTCGCCGTCCGCACGCCGAGGTGGTGAAATTGGTAGACACGCTAGCTTCAGGTGCTAGTGGGGGAAACCCCGTGGAGGTTCAAGTCCTCTCCTCGGCACCATAACCCGCCACACACAATTCGTCACAAAGAACTTACAGCCCGCCAAACTCTTTTCTGCTTTAATTAGCGGAAACGATAATGCGTTCCGAGGGAATATGGACATTACACGTCGAAACGCCGGTTTTACGCTGATCGAACTGATGATTGTAGTCGCCATTATCGGCATCCTCGCCGCAGTGGCGCTGCCCGCTTACCGGGACTACATCAAGACGGCCAACATGGGCAAAGTGATGGCCCACTATGAAGAAGCCAAACGCCTGACCACCACGACCTTCACCAAGGGCTACGTGCAACTCTCCCTTGGCCAGAACGTGTCTGTTCCTACTGATTCTTCCGCCTGGATCGCCATCTACAACCAGACCAATTCCCAGGCGCCCGGCGGAGGTCCTGCCTTTGTGCCCGGCGCCGCCGTGGACGGAACCGGCCAGGTCGGGGTGACCGCCTCTGGCACCTTCCCGGCGATGCAGGTTGTGCTGGCCTTGCCTGCTTACGAAGACATCACATCCAACACGACCACGATCGTCTCGCAAAGCAGCCTCTAGGCCCTCTTCGCGATCAGGCGAACGGGTCCCTCACCAGAATCGTTTCTTCCCGGTCCGGGCCGGTCGAAATAATGTCTATCGGGACATTACAGACTTCTTCGAGTCTCTCGAGGTAAGCCCGGGCGTTAGGAGGCAGCTCGATAAGCCGCCTGGCGCCGACGGTCGACGCCTGCCATCCCGCCATCGTTTCGTAGACAGCGGTCGGATTGTCCGACTCCGGGTCTTCATAGTCGACGCAAAGCGAGATGGTTTCGAGCCCGTCCAGGACATCCATCTTGGTGATACACAGCCCGGACACACTGTTGATACGAATGACTCGCTTCAGTGCATGCGCATCGAACCAGCCGCATCGTCTTGGACGCCCTGTGGTCGCCCCGAACTCGTTGCCGCGTTCGGCCAGCCGCCGCCCGACGTCGTCAAAGAGTTCCGTCGGGAAGGGACCCGAACCCACACGCGTCGTGTAGGCCTTGGTAATGCCGAGTATGTAATCGAGGTTGCGCGGGCCAACGCCGCAACCACTGCTGATCGCACCCGCGGTCGTGTTCGAGGATGTCACAAAAGGATAGGTGCCCTGGTCAACGTCGAGCAGCGAGCCCTGCGCCCCCTCGAAGAGGATGTTGGCGCCACTGGCCTGCAGGTCGGCGAGGCGTTCAACCACGTCGCCTACCATGGGCCGGACTTCGTCAGCGAGCGCCAACGAGTCATCAAGACTCTTCTCGAGACTCACCGGGTCGGTGTTGAAGTATTTCTCCAGCACGAAGTTGTGATAGTCGAGGACTTCCTCCAGCATCCCGCGGAACCGGTCAGGATTGAACAAGTCCACCACGCGAAGACCACGGCGCGAGACTTTGTCTTCATACGCGGGTCCGATACCTCGTCCCGTCGTCCCGATTTTCTGGTTACCCTTGACCTGCTCTCGAATCAGGTCGAGCGCGACGTGGTGGGGCATGATGAGCGGACAGTTGCGACTCACCAGCAACCGGTCCCGGACCTCGATACCCGCCGCTTCGAGTTCGGTGATTTCCTTCAACAGCGCCGGCAGGGAAAGCACAACGCCATTACCGATCAGCCCCTGCACCCTGGGCCGCAGGATACCCGACGGGATGAGATGCAGGACGGTTTTCTTCCCGCCGACGACCAGCGTATGACCCGCGTTGTGTCCGCCCTGGAAGCGCGCGACCGCCGCCACATTCTCAGTCAGCAGGTCGACGACCTTGCCTTTGCCTTCATCGCCCCAGTGGGTGCCGATGACTACTACGTTCTTGCCCATCGCAACGTTGCGCCTCAACCGAATATCAGGAACCGGAACCGGCGAGTTTGTAGCCTTCGCCATCCGCTTCCACAGAGAAATCGTAATTGCCGTCGCCGTCTGTTTCGACAACGACGAAACCTTGCCGCCTGAGTTCCGCGACATACGCCCAGAGCCCCTCGCGATCGAGCAGCCCGCCTGGAATGCGGACTCGTTGCGCGGGTTCCGGTGCGACCTTGCTGCTGCGAGCAAGCACCTTCAGGTCGATATCGAAGCCGGTCGCCGCGCGAGCGCGCCCGAACACTTCCCCGACGTGATCGTAACGCCCGCCCTTGGCAAGGCGCTGTGCGGTCCCGGGCACATAGCACGCAAACACGATGCCCGTGTGATATGCATACCCCCGCAACTCACTCAGGTCGTAGTAGATGTCCAGTTCGCCGAAGCGCGCAGCCAGCCTGCGCGCGATATCCGCAAGCGCGTCGATGCGTGCCAATATGGCCGCGTCAGATTCAAACAGGCGTCTCGCCTCGTCGATGACCCCCTCGTCGCCGCACAAACCCGGCAGCGCCATCACCTTCGATTTCATAGCCGGGGCCAGCGAGAGAGTCGCGAGCAAGTCCCCCAGCTCCGGTACGGCCTTGCGTTGAATGAGTTCGAACAACTTCTCTTCGGTCCCCGCCGGCATCCCCGCGACTTTGACGAGTTCGCGAAAAATGCCCACGTCTCCGAGTTCCAGATGGACCGGCGTGATGCCCTCGGCACGTATCGCCTCGATCATCAGGCTGACGATTTCGAGGTCGCCATGATTGCCCGTGTCACCGAACAGTTCGGCACCCACGGCGATCGGCGTCCGCGACGCAAGCATGTTGTCCGCCTTGGCGTGGAGAACAGTGCCCGCATAACACAGGCGAGAAGCGCCCTCCCGGTGCAGGCTGTGTGCATCAATTCGGGCGACCTGCGGGGTAATGTCGGCCCGGATGCCCATCATCCGTCCCGACACCTGGTCTGTCACCTTGAAGGTCTTGAGGTCGAGGTCCTTGCCCGTGCCCGTGAGCAACGACTCGAGATATTCCACCATGGGTGTGATCACGAGTTCATAGCCCCAGCGCTCGAACAAATCGAGCAAACGACGGCGGACAGCTTCGAGATGGGCGGCCGACGGCGGCAGCACTTCCTCGACACCATCGGGCAAAAGCCACCGATCTGCGATGCTCATGTTCGCTCCAAATTCAGTTGATCAGGTACAGGAGAACTGTGCCTGCGACCATGCTGGCCAGCCCCGCAATGCGCATCGAACGATCGCTCGTTTCGGCAAGCATGAAGACCATACTCTTCCAGCGCCTCGGATAGAGGAACGGGACGATGCCTTCGATCACCAGCACAAGACACAGGGCAATCCCGAGTTCATGCCACATTCGGCAGCCTGGCTAATTCGCGCGACGGTCGCCTGTCGTCATTTCTGGCTCTGCTTCATGTACTTGAAGAAGTCACTGTTCGGGTCCACCAGCAGTACATCGCTCTTGTCGCGGAAGGTCTGCTGGTAGGCCGACATGCTCCGGTAGAACGCATAGAACTCCGGGTCCTTGTTGAACGCCGCCGCGTAGATTGCCGCAGCCTGGGCATCACCTTCGCCTCGTGTCTCTTGTGCCTGCGCATAGGCCTCGGCGAGGATCACCTCACGCTGCTTGTCGGCGTCTGCACGGATCCCCGCAGCGAGTTCCTGGCCCTGGGCGCGATGCTCCCGGGCCTCGATGTCACGCTCGGTATTCATCCGGTTGTATACCGACTGACTGACCTCCGGCGGCAGGTCGATGCGCTTGACGCGTACATCCACGACCTCGATCCCGAGCTCCTTGCGCGCGACGGTGTCGAGGTCTTTGGTCAGCACGTTCATAAGCTGGTCTCTCTCACCTGACACGACTTCATGCAGGCTGCGCTTGCCGATTTCGTTGCG
>JAGRIN010000164.1 GCA_020443245.1 Pseudomonadales bacterium | reverse complement strand
CTGCTGTACCGGCACCGGCGGGTATCGGCCTGTTTGGCCTGGGCTTGCTTGCGCTGGCGCGTCGTCGTCGCAATGCCATCGCCTGATCGGCGGGCAACGCAAAAAGCGAAAAAAGGAGCCTATGGGCTCCTTTTTTTTGCGCACACCCTGCAAGACGGATTGCGTGGCAATTTCAGCTTCCTGAAGTCCATGTGCTTGGCGTCGAAAACCAGCAAGTAACCGGCGAGCGTCGTTCCCTTTCCGACGATCAGCTTGACGACTTCTGTTGCCTGGATGGTGCCGATGACGCCGACCACTGGTGCCGCGACACCATTCTCGGCGCAGTTGAACTGCGCATCGCTCGCATCCTGATAGAGGCACTGGTAGCAGGGGCCGTCTTCCAGTGACGGGTCGTAAACCATTGCCTGGCCCTCCAACTGAATGGCGGCGCCCGAAACAAGCGGTGTGCCGGTTTCCACGCAGGCCTTGTTCACGGCGTAGCGCGTCTTGAAGTTGTCGCTGCCGTCCACCACGACGCTTGCACCTTTGATTCTGGCGAGGAGCGCATCGCCTTCCAGGCGTTCATTGATGCAGGTGACCTGTGTACCCGGATTCAGCCTCGCGATGGCGTCCCGTGCTGACTGGACCTTGGGCCGACCGATATCGTCCGTGCCGTGCGCGATCTGCCTTTGCAGGTTGGACAAATCCACCTCGTCGAAGTCCACCAGCACGAGATGGCCGACGCCGGCCGCCGCCAGGTAAAGCGCGACCGGACAACCCAGGCCGCCGAGGCCGACAATCACCACGGTAGCGGCGAGCAATTTCTCCTGACCTTCGATCTCGATATCCGGCAACATGATTTGCCGGCTATACCTGAGGAGTTCGTCGTCGTTCATTTCTTCCTCGCGATCGCAATGCGGGGTGTGCCGGAGAGATCGTCCAGCGTGTCGATATCGGCCAGTCCGGCGCGCGCCAGAATGGCGATCACCGCGTCTCGCTGGTCGTATCCATGTTCGAGTGCCAGCGTACCACCGGGCACGAGGCACCGCGATGCGTCCACGGCCATGGCATTGATGGCATCGAGGCCGTCGGTGCCCGAGGCGAGCGCCATCACAGGTTCGTGCGACAGCGCCGCCAGGTGTGGGTCGTTCTCGCGAATGTAGGGCGGATTGCAGGCGAGCACGTCGATCGAACTCGCCGGGATCGCGGCGAGCCAACTCATCCTGGCAATGGCGACGCGGTCCGGCGCCCAGATGCGGACGTTTCGGGCAGCCATGCGTAGGGCGTCTGCGCTGAGGTCAGTTGCAACAAGCTTCCATTCGGATCGCTCACGGGCCAGTGCGATCGCGATGGCGCCGCTGCCCGTCGCCACGTCGATCACGCATCTCGGGGAGTTGTCGAGTCTTGAAAGCAGTGCTTCAACCAGGCACTCGGTTTCCGGTCTGGGAACGAGAACACCGGGTTCGACGTCGAGTTCGACATCCCAGAAGCCGCGCTTGCCGATGACATAGGCGAGCGGTTCGCCCGTCGATCGCCTCGCGATCATTGTCTCGAACTCGGCGAGAACCTGTTCGCCGATCCGGTCATGTGCGTGGGCGATCAGCCAGGACCGGTTTACACCGAGCGCATGCGCCAGCAACAGCTCGGTGTCGAGCAACGCGGAGTCGGAAACACTTTCGAGCCGGCGGGCGTGTGCGAGCGCGTCCCTTACCGTCGCGTTACCGGATTCAGTGTGCAGCGCCATCCTGTCCGAGCGTACTGAGTAGATCCGCCTGGTGCTCCCGCGCAAGCTGGTCGATGATCGGCGAGAGATCGCCCGCCATTGTCTGCGGAAGGCGGTGGAGTGTCAGGTTGATGCGATGGTCAGTCACGCGACCATCGGGATAGTTGTAGGTCCGGATTTTCTCG
Organism: Pseudomonadales bacterium; assembly: GCA_020443245.1. GTDB lineage: Bacteria > Pseudomonadota > Gammaproteobacteria > Pseudomonadales > Azotimanducaceae > JANQJA01. Next base: position 5,159 of record JAGRIN010000164.1, on the reverse strand, counting down.
GAGCGGTCCCCGCTGCCGACGAGACTCCGTCGATGCTCCGCTTGCGCCTGTTCCTGCTCCCGCACAGCCTTGTCCATCAACTTCGCCTGCAACAGGCTCATCGCACGAGCGCGGTTCTTGTGTTGTGAACGCTCGTCCTGGCACTCGACGACAATACCGGTTGGAATATGCGTCAGGCGGATAGCGGAATCCGTCTTGTTGACGTGCTGGCCGCCTGCGCCCGATGCACGGAACGTGTCGACACGCAGGTCGTTCTTGTCGATTTCGATCTGGTCGACTTCCTCGATTTCGGGCATCACTGCAACCGTGCAGGCCGATGTGTGAATGCGCCCTTGTGATTCCGTTTGCGGCACGCGCTGCACACGGTGGGCACCGGATTCAAACTTGAGCCGGCCGAAGACATCTTTGCCCTCGATGCGCGTGATGACTTCGCGATAGCCGCCGTGTTCGCCGGGCCGCTCACTCAGGATTTCGATGCGCCAGCCGTTCTCTTCGGCAAATCGCGTGTACATGCGAAACAGGTCGCCGGCGAAAATGGCGGCCTCGTCGCCGCCCGTGCCCGCGCGGATTTCGAGGAAGACGTTATGGGAATCGTTCGGGTCGCGGGGCAACAGCAGAACTTGTAGTTGCTCGTCGAGTGCGGCCATTGACTCGCGAAGTGACTCGGCCTCCTCTTCTGCCATGGCGCGTATGTCCGGGTCCTTGTCTGCCGCAAGCGCCTCGGCTTCGTTGAGCTCCCGGGACCTGGTTTCAAAGTCCCGGTAAGCGATCACAACAGGCTCGATTTCGGCGTACTCGCGGGAATAGGCGCGAAACAGGTTCTGGTCCGCAATCGTGTCCGGTTCGCTGAGCAGCGCGCCGAGTTCCTCGAATCGCTCGATCAAGTGTTCGAGTTTGTGTTTGAGTGACGCTTGCATGTTTCTCTTTACGTCTGGTCGTTCCCGCCCTCGTCGTCCAGTTCGTAGAGCTGGCTGACGGCGCGGATGATATCGTTCTGGCCCTGTGTGCTGGCTTCTTTGATACGCACGCTGGGCGTGTGGATGATTTTGTTGGTGAGTTGGTTGGCGAGTCCCGTCAGGACGCGTTCGGGATCTTCCCCCTTGGCGAGTCGTGCCAGGGCGCGCTCGAGCTCTTGCTCCTTCAGCCGTTCGTGCCGCTTGCGAAAGTTGACCAGCACATCGACCGCGTCCAGTGATTTGTCGATGGCGAGTAACTGCACAACGGCTTCATCGACGATCGTCTCCGCTTCGGCTGCAGCCTCGGCGCGGTTGGACATATTGCCGGCAATGATCTGTTCCAGGTCGTCGATGCTGTAGAGATAGACATCGGCGAGTTCGCTGATCTCCGGTTCGATGTCTCTCGGCACGGCGAGGTCGACCATGAAGATCGGTTTGTGTCGGCGTTCCTTGACGGCGCGTTCGACGGTTCCCTTGCCGAGAATCGGCAACTGGCTCCCCGTGGATGCGATGAGGATATCGGTGTCGACCAGTAACGCTGGCAATTCAGAAAGGGTCGCGGCGTCGCCGTCGAGTTCATCGGCGAGGCTCGTCGCATTGGCGAGGGTCCGGTTGGCGATGACCAGGTGACGTGCGCCCGCTTGCCGCAGGTGCCGACCCACCAGTTCGATCGTTTCGCCGGCGCCGATCAGTGTCACATGGCAACGCCCGATGTCGCTGAAGAGCTGCCGGGCGAGATCGACGGCGATCGATGCCACGGAGACCGGTGTCTGCCCGATCGCGGTATTCGAACGAACACGCTTGGCGACGCGATAGGTATTCTGTGAAAGCCGGTCGAGCGTCGGGCCGAGCGTACCGTTTGCCTTGGCTTGCGCGAAGCAGTCCTTCACCTGCCCGAGGATCTGGGGTTCGCCCAGCACCATCGAGTCCAGTCCGGCTGCGACACGGAGCAGGTGGCGCAATGAAGCATCGGTGTCGTGCACATAGATCGAGTTCATCAGCTCGCCCAGCGGCAGATCGTGGTAGGCAGCCAGCCATTCGACGACTGTCGAGGTTTCCTTGCGCGGATTGACGGCGTAGATCTCGGTGCGGTTACAGGTGGAGAGGATGGCAAGTTCTTCCATCTGCGCGGCTGCCTTGAGGTCGCGCAGGGCTTCGCCCAGCTGCTCAGCTGTAAACGCTATCTTCTCCCGCAGCGCGACAGGTGCAGTGCGGTGGTTGATGCCTACTGTCAATAAATCCATCGAGCCAGGCCTGGACGGGCGGCGCCGGGGAACGATCAGATGACGATCTGGTCTCGTAAAAGTAGAATGAACCGCACCTGATTGTTCCCGGAACCAAGTTCTGGTCCGGAGCGAACCTGAAAGGCGGCTATTGTACGTGGGTTATCGCGGTGAATATAGGTCATCACCGGCCTCAGAAGCCGCCAGGCGAATGTTAACGTGTTGAAACACCTGAAATTATTCTTGGCACTGTGCGTCCTTGCGATTTCCGCAGGTTGCAGCACTGTAAAACAGGCACCGGAGGAGACTGAACCGGCGACGCCCGATGCGGTTGAGGCTGAAGTCACGCCGACGCCCCCTGCGCGCCCGGATCCGGACGACTACCCGGTTGCGCCGTTTACCAAAGATGCCCTCTACCAGCTCCTCGTGGCCGAGGTTGCCGGATATCGCGGCCAGTACGACGTGGCGCTGGACAAGTACGTGAAGGCGGCGATCGACACGCGGGATCCCGGCGTCGCAGAACGGGCAACGCGACTCGCGGCATACCTGAAGCGCAACGATGTGGCGCTCCAGACCGCGCAGATCTGGGCACAGGAGGATCCTGACGACATCGATGCGCACCGCCACGCTGCGGACCAACTCATGCGTGTCGGCGATCTCGAGGGCGCCGTCAAACACCTCGAAGCGGTCAAGCGACTGGGCGGCCTGGCCGACTTCTCGATGTTTGCCTACCGTGCGGCGACGTTGGACGAAGAGGGCCGCAAGTCTCTGCTGGGCGTCATTTCGAAGATGCTGGACGAGTTTCCCGGCGACGACCAACTGATGTTCTCGAAGGCGGTATTGCTCGAGCAAAGTGGCGAACTTGACGAGGCGCTGGCCCTGGCCGACCAACTGCTCGCCGACAAGCAGAACATCAACGTGATCATCCTGAAGGTCAACGCGCTGAAGGATCTTCACCGCACCGATGAAGCGCTTGCCTTTATGAAGGAAGCCATTGGCGAGATGAAAGAAAATCGCCGGCTGCGACTTATCTATGCGCGGCTGCTGTTCGAGTCCGACAAACTGGACGAGGCGGCAGAGCAATACGAGATTGTGCATAAGCAGGCGCCCTCGGACGGCGACATCCTGTTTGCCCTGGCGCTCATTGCCATGGAACAGGGAAACGACGCCAGTGCACGCGGCTACCTGGACCAGATGGTGCGCTGGAACCGTCGAGCCGGCGAGGCTCATTTCTATCTCGGCAGCATCGCCGAGAAGAATGGTGATGCATCGACTGCGCTGCGCGAATACAAACAGGTTGGCAACGGCTACGAATTCCTCCCCGCGCAATCGCGTATCGCATCGCTGATGCTTGAAGAAGGAAAGGTTGACGAGGCAAGGGGATATCTCGAATCCGCCCGTGCAGAACATCCGGAACGATATGACGAACTCGTCATGGTCGAGGCGCAGCTCCTGAGCGAGCGGGGGCTCGAGAAGCCGGTCTTTGACCTGATGGACAAGGCGATTGCGCGTGATCCAGGCAATATCGACCTGCTCTACTTCCGCGCGATGACCGGCGAAAAATTCGGGCATCTCGACATCCTGGAGCGGGACCTGAACAAGATAATTGCCCTTGATCCGGACAATGCCGATGCGCTCAATGCACTTGGCTACACACTCACGGACAGGACGGACCGTCACGAGGAAGCGCTGAAGCTGATCCAGCGCGCGCTCGAGATCAAACCCGACGAGGCGGCGTTCATCGATTCGCTGGGTTGGGTGATGTACCGGATGCAGAAGTTCGACAAGGCACTCGCCTACCTGCGCAAGGCGCTCCAGATGTTCCCCAACGACGAAGTAGCGGCGCATCTCGGCGAGGTTCTTTGGGTCGTGGGCAAGAAGACCGAAGCCAACAAGGTCTGGGAAAATGCGCTCGAACTCAAACCCGACAGCAAGGTCTTGAAGCAGGTCATTCAGCGATTTACCGGCGAATGACGTGCCTTCGGCGTCGGCACCCTGCCTCGTGGTGCCTACCGGCAACTATTTTCCTTTTCTCGCTGGTTCTCACTGCCTGCACGTCGGTGCCGCCTCCGGTGCCGGGCGGCGAGGATGCGTGGTCGCTGACTGGCCGGTTGGGTGTGCGCTCCGGAGAGCAAAAGGGCAGTTTCGGCATCGATTGGCGCCAGGGACACAATGCCTTCGATGTAACGCTCTTCGGGCCGCTCGGTGTCACCGCGGCGCGCGTCTATGGCGATGGGGAGGGTGTTTCAATGGACGTCCCGGGCCAGGGCACCGTGTCGGCGGAAACGCCCGAGGCACTCATTGCCCGTACGCTGGGTATGGACATACCGGTCACACCGATGCGGTATTGGGTGCGAGGCGAGCCCGCACCTGGGCCCTGGCGAGGTGACGGCGATACGATTCGGCAGTTCGGCTGGCAGGTCAACTGGCTGGCGAGGGATGCGTCGGGCTTGCCCACGAAGATTCGGTTGACGCGACCCGAGGCAACGCTCGTACTGGCAATTCGAGCCTGGTCCCCGTGACGGCCCTGCGTTTGCCGGCACCGGCGAAGATCAATTTGTTCCTCAATATCCTCGGCCGCCGGCCCGACGGATACCACGACCTGCAAACCGTCTTCCAGATACTCGATTACGGCGATTGGCTTGTGTTCGAACCGGCGCACGAAATTGTGGTGGAACCGGCCATTGCCGGCATAGACCCGCAGGAGAACCTTGTCTACCGGGCGGCGCGCCGTCTCGCTGCTGCCGCAAACGTCTCCCTGGGCGCGCGGATACGGCTCGAGAAGCATATACCCATGGGGGCCGGGCTGGGTGGTGGCAGTTCCGACGCTGCAACCACGCTGGTTGGCCTTTCGCGCCTCTGGGGGCTGGATATGGCGCTGGATGAACTCGCCGAACTTGGCCTCGGTCTCGGGGCCGATGTGCCCGTGTTCGTGCGGGGCTTCTCTGCCTTCGCCGAAGGCATCGGGGAGCGACTCACG
>JAGRIN010000163.1 GCA_020443245.1 Pseudomonadales bacterium | reverse complement strand
AGCGATAAGCCAGAAGGAAGTCATCATTTCTTTGAAAGCAGCTCGTCAAGGCGCGCCTGTTCCGCAGGCTCGATCGTCGGTGTGCCTGACCGGCGACGCACAAGGACAAACCGGACGATGACCGCCGCACCGATCACGAGCAGGATCAGCGGCCCGAACCAGAGCACGAAGGTGCCGGCCGTCAGTCTCGGCTTGTACAGGATAAAGTCGCCGTAGCGGTCATGCATGAAATCCAGGATTTCCTCGTCAGTCTTGCCCTCGAGGAGCAGTCGGTGCACCTCACGCCGGAGGTCCTGGGCGATCATCGCATCGGAACCGGCAATATTGGTATTCAGGCATTGCGGGCAGCGCAGTTCCTGGATGAGCGTATGGTAACGCGCCCTGAGCTCCTCGTTGGGGAACGGATAGGCATCGATCGATGCCGCGAATCCCGACATCGGCATTAGCAGCAATGCCGCCAGCATGAGTTCCTTCACGAACCTGCGCCCTCCTGGGTGAGCGACCGGATTGCCGGCAGGAACTTGTCCTCGAAGTCCTCGCGCGAAACGATACCAACATGACGCAGCCTGATTACGCCGTTCGCATCAACGAGGAAAGTCTCCGGCGCGCCATAGACGCCAAGGTCGATACCGAGTCGTCCATCGTGGTCGACGATGTTGAAATCGTACGGACTCTTGTAGTGTGCGAGCCACTTGATCGCTTCGGCCGGATCGTCGTTGTAGTTGATACCGTAGATAGGCAGGTCCGTCTCACGCCTGATGCGGAGTAGCTCCGGGTTTTCGATGACGCAGTTGGCGCACCAGGTCGCCCAGACGTTGACGAGGCTGACCTTGCCCTTGATGTCGGCCTCTGTCAGCGTGCGGTTCGGGTTCTCGAGCGATTTCAGCGTGAAAGCAGGGAACGGCTTGTTGATCATCTGTGACGGCAACAGGTGTGGGTCTTTCAGCGTGAAGCCGACGGCCAGTACGAGAACGAGCACGCCGAACACGCCGAGCGGTATCAGCAAGGAACGGCGATTCATGCCGGTGCCCCGACCGCCATCGCGCGCTTGACGCGAATTGCACGGTAGCGTTTGTCGGCAACAGTCAAAAAGCCGCCAAAGGCCACGAGGATGCCGCCCCACCAGATCCATCGTACAAGCGGCTTGTAATGCACCCGGACGGCCCAGGCGCCGTTATCGACCGACTCGCCCAGCGCAACATAGAGATCCCGGAACGGACTCGGGTCAATCGCCGCCTCGGTCATGACGGATCCGCCCGACATGTACCGCCGCTTCTCCGGGAAGAGCGTCACCACGTCCTTGCCGTCCCGGGTGACCCGTACCTTGCCGACATCGGAGAGATAGTTGGGACCGCGACCTTGCGTCACGCCTTCGAAGGCAAAGGCATAACCGGCCATCTCGACCACCATGCCCTCTTCGAGCCTCACGTCCTTCTCTTCGCTGAAGTAGATCGTGGTCACAATGCCGAGCACACTGACGGCTATTCCAAGGTGCGCAAGCCACATTCCGTACATCGACAGTGGCATGCGGAAGAATGCGGCGATTCGGTCACGCTTGTTCCCCAGCGCTCGTGCGACGTCGAGCAAGAGGCCCGCGACGATCCAGAGACAGATGGTCACGACAAAGATCGCGACGAACTCAAACGACGCCAGCAACCACACAAGGGCGGTTGCAACGATCGCGGAACCGATGAGGATGGGCACTTGCCGCTTCCACAGCCGCGCCCAGGGCGTGCGCCGCCAGGTTGTCGCCGGAGAGAGCGCCATCCAGGCGAACAGAAGGAGCGCAATCGGAACGAACACCGCGTTGAAGTACGGTGGGCCTACCGAAATCTTGCGGCCGTCTGTCAGCGCCTCGTACGCGAGCGGGCTGAGTGTGCCGAGCAGGACCGTGGCGGTGGCCACGACCAGCAGCACGTTGTTCGCCAGCAGAAACATCTCGCGGGAAGAAAAGTCGAAACCGGCGACGCTTTTGATGCCCGCCGCCTTGACCGCATAGAGCGTCAGGGATGAGCCGACGACGATTGTCAGGAACGCCAGGATGAACAGTCCCCTTTCCGGGTCAACCGCAAACGCATGGACGGACGTCAGTACGCCCGAGCGGACGAGGAACGCGCCGAGCATGCTGAACGAAAAAGCGAAGATCGCGAGCAGCACGGTCCAGCTCTTGAATACGCCGCGTTTTTCAGTCGCGGCCAGCGAGTGAATCAGCGCCGTACCGATCAGCCATGGCATGAAGGACGCATTTTCGACCGCGTCCCAGAACCACCAGCCACCCCAGCCCAATTCGTAGTACGCCCACCAGCTGCCGAGCGTGATGCCGATGGTGAGAAAAGACCAGGCAACGTTCGTCCATGGCCGTGACCAGCGCGCCCAGGCGCTGTCCAGCCTGCCGGAGAGCAACGTGGCGATCGCAAAGGAGAACGGCACCGACAAGCCGACATAACCCATATAAAGCATCGGCGGATGGACGATCAGCCCGAAGTCCTGCAGCAGCGGGTTCAGGTCACGACCTTCGGAGGGATAGATCGGTAACGATCGTTCAAAGGGGTCCGACGTCGCCAGCAAGAACAGGATAAAACCGAACGACAAAACACCCATGACCGAAAGCACTCGCGCCCGCATATCGAGGGTGAGCGCCCCGCTGAACAGGCTGACCGCCAGCGTCCAGCCGGCCATAATCAGCGACCACAGAAGGAAGGACCCTTCGTGCGCGCCCCACAGTGCAGAAAACTTGTAGTAAACAGGAAGCAGTGTATTGCTGTTCCGGGCGACATAGGCAACCGAGAAGTCATCCGTCAGGAATGCGCTCGCAAGGCACGCGAACGACATGCCCACGAACAGGAACAGCCCGATGGGAAGTGACGCCGACAAGCGCATCCATGACTCGTTGCCGAGACGTACGCCAAGCGCCGGGATGATGGCGAGGCAGGCCGCAAGGCCCAATGCCAGGATCAGGCAGAAGTGTCCGAGTTCGGCAATCACAGTGTCTTCCCGGCCTGCGGCTTGTCCTTGTGGGCGTCCGCGAGCACGTCGGCCACCTCCGGCGGCATGTATTTCTCGTCGTGCTTCGCCAGTACTTCGTCGGCCACGAACACGCCGTCATCACGCAACACACCGCGTGCGATGACGCCCTGCCCTTCGCGGAACAGGTCCGGCAGGATGCCGGAATACCGCACCGTCACTTCCGATGATTTCAGGTCACTGATAACAAAAGAAACGTCGAGGTCCTTGCCGCGCTTGACACTCCCGTTCACTACCATGCCGCCGGCGCGGATGGTTTCGCCCACCGGCGCATTGCCGGCCACGATTTCTGCGGGGGCATAGAACAGGTTGATGTTCTTGTTCAGCGCCATCAGCACGAGACCGACCGCCGTACCCGTACCGGCAATGGCCAGCAGGACCAGGAGCAGCCGGTTGCGGCGATGCGATTTCATTTTTCCGAATTTCACGTTTTACCTCGCTTCAGTAGGGTGCTGTCGGCGGACGCGCTCGGCATGCCTGCGCGCCAGCACCACTGGCCAGACCAGGTTGTAGACCAGCACGACGACGGTCAGCCCGTATGCACTCCACACGAAGGGCCCCTGCCCGCCCATGTGAACAAAGTCCGAGAAGCTCGAAAAACTCATCAGGCAGAGACCAGTTGCTTGACCCACTCGGTGCGTCGCTCGCGCACCAGGATCTCGGCCCGCATGCGCATCATCCAGGCAGTAAAGAAGAACAGGTAATAGGCGATCACCATGACGAGCAATGGCAACCACATCTCGGCTGGCATGGCCGGTTTTTCAGTAAACGAAAACGAAGAGGTCTGGTGCAGTGAATTCCACCAGTCCACCGAATACTTGATGATCGGGAGGTTCACGACGCCCACGACCGCCAGCACGGCTGTTGCCCGGCCCGCGCCTTCGCGGCCTTCCATGGCGGATCGCAATGCAATGATCCCGAGGAACAGGAAAAGCAAAACGAGTGTCGAGGTCATGCGGGCATCCCACTCCCACCAGGTGCCCCAGGTCGGCCGTCCCCATATGGAGCCGGTCACGAGGGCAAGAAACGTCAGCGACGCACCAATCGGCGCCGCGCACTGGAGCGCGACATCAGCCAGCTTGATCCGCCAGATCAGGTGCACGGCACCGGCAACCGCCATCATCATGTAACTCGACTGCGCCAGGATCGAGGACGGCACGTGGACGTACATGATGCGGGCCGAATTGCCCTGCTGGTAATCGGGCGGCGCAAAAGCCAGCCCCCATACCGCGCCGACAACGAGCAGCAGGACCGATCCCGCCTGAAACCACGGGAGGAGGCGACCGCTGATCTCGAAAAAAGTGCGGGGAGAACCGAGCCTGTGAAACCAGTTCCACACAGGGTTTTGCGCTGCTCGTCTGTGCATCGATAAGTAGAGGCAATTCTACCAGAAATTCATTCGCGCCAGCGGTCCGATTTCCCGGAAACGTGACACGCATCAACTTGCGCGAGCCGCTGCCCGCCTGATTTCGACCGATATCCCGCCGGATGGTTCGCGGGGGCGATTACTGCATGGCGGCCGGACGAAGGTCCATCGCTTCGGCCACGACCTGGGAAAGCTCACGCATTCCGTAGGGCTTTTGCAGGAAGCCGACGACATTGGCGTCCTCGATACGCTTGGCCACCTCATCCCGCGCAAATCCGGTCGACATGACCGCCCGGATGCCCGGGTCGATCCGGCGCAGCGCTGCCATGCACTCGGTGCCGCCCATGTTCGGCATGATCATGTCGATGATCGCGAGGTCCACCTGCGAGGCATTGCGCTCGAAGTACCGGACGGCTTCGACACCATCGGCGACGGTGGTGACCGTATATCCCAGTTCTGCGAGCATCTCGCTCGACAGGTTGCGCAGGATCTCTTCATCGTCGACCACGAGGATGTGGCCACTGCCATGGATGAGAGGCTCCACCTTACGCTCGAGACTCACGACACCCTCGAACGCCGAGTATGGCAGGTAGACCCGGAAGGTCGTGCCGGCTCCCAACTCACTGTAGACACTCACGGCCCCGCCATGGGCCTTTGCGACCCCGTAAACCATGGCGAGACCCATGCCGGTTCCCCTCCCCGGCCCCTTGTCGGTGAAGAACGGTTCGAAGATGCGTTCCTGCTTCTCCCTCGAGATGCCGACGCCGGTGTCGGAGACGATGATGAGGTTATAGCTGCCCGGCTCGATCCCGAGCGGGCGACAATAATCCGGCTCAAGGTCGACGAGATGGGTTTCGAACGACAGCTGCCCGCCATCCGGCATTGCATCCCGGGCGTTGACCGCAAGATTCAGCAACAACTGGTGGACCTGGCTGGGATCGCCGCGCAGGGTGGAACACGCGCCCGTTTCGATGCGCACGTCGATGACAATGTTCTTGTTGATGGTTCGTTCGAGGAACGAGACGATGTCACGGATCGACTCGCCGATATCCACGGGGACGCTCTGGAACTGGCCCTTTCTCGCGAAGCCGAGGAGTTGGGACGTGAGCTCCTGCGCCCGGCGTGCCGCACGCTCGATCACCGCAACGCCGCTTATGACCTTCTCGTCCTGCGACTCCATCTTCAGGAGATCCGTGTAGCCCAGGATGCCGGTCAGCAGGTTGTTGAAGTCATGTGCGACACCACCGGCGAGCGTGCCGATCGCTTCCATCTTCTGGACCTGGCGATAGCGGGTTTCGAGTTCACGTTTCTCCTGCTCCGCACGGGTGCGATCGGAGATGTCCCGTGAGACGCCCAACACACCGCAGGGCACGCCGTCTTCGTCGAATACGAGAGAAAGGTGGTTCTCGATGGTGATGATCGAGCCATCCTTGCAATAGGCCTCCAGCAGCAGCGTGCGCGCGCCCCGTACAAGGTCGGGCCGCACCGACGCATACTTCAGGGCCTCGCGCATCAGTTCCTGGGTGTAAGCGCGCGACTCGGGCGTGAGATCCTTCGTAATATCCTCGCCAAGCATTTCTTCGGGTTCGAAGCCGCGCTGCGCGGACACACTCGGGCTGATATAGGTGCAAGTCCAGTCGAGGTCATGCATGTAGATGACGTCGGAGGCGTTTTCAGCGAGCAGTCGATACCGCGCCTCGCTGTTGCGCAAAGCCTCTTCAACCTCGTGTCGCCTCGCCTGCTCACGCTGCTGTACCCTGAACAGGGTGAAGCAGGTCCAGCCTGTCAGGAACAGGCCGACGACAAGCGCGCCGAAACGCACATGCTCCCCGTCCATACTGAGGAACAACGCGATAGATAGACCGACGCCCAGCACACCAGTCAACAGCGCACCGGCATAGTTTCCGGGTTCGGCGAACGCCTCGGCACTCGAACGCCCCGACATTTCCCTCTTCCTCCTCCACCCATCCGGTGGGCAAGAGACTGCATTCCCTTGTTATCGGCAGGTCTTTGTTTTTCTTTTAGCCAATCGAGGAACTTACTGGCTGAGGGAGATCCGCAGGCTCGCGCTGCCGGCGATCGGAGCGAGTCCGGCTGAAAGCGCCAGCATGGCGCCCAGCCACAGCATGTGCCCACTGTAGTCGCCGCCAATGTTGCCGGTCGCGACCATGCTGGTGCCGAGGATCAGTACCGGCACATACAGCGGCAATACGAGAATGGTCGTCAGCACACCGCCCCTTTTCAGCCCGACCGTCAGCGCGGCCCCGATGGAACCGACCAGGCTGAGCACAGGCGTGCCGAGCAGTAGGGACAACGCGAGGGCGATACGCCCTTCGGCTGTCAGGTAAAGCATCATGCCGAGCAGCGGCGAGAGCATCGTGAGCACAAGCCCGGTCACGAGCCAGTGTGCGATCACGCGCGCAACAACGATGAGAATGAGGGGCTCGCGGCTCACTGCCATCTGTTCAAGCGAGCCGTCGTCAAAATCGGAACGGAACATCTGGTCGGCTGAGAGCAGGGTCGCGAGCAGCGCCGCCACCCACACGACGCCGGGCGCGATGGTCCCGAGCAGTTCCCGTCCGGGACTTACCGCAAGCGGAAAGAGGCTCACGACGATCACAAAAAAGACCAGCGGATTCAACACGTCAGACGTGTTCCGGATGTGCACGATGAGGTCGCGACGCAGCGTTGCGAGAAGAATGTT
>JAGRIN010000162.1 GCA_020443245.1 Pseudomonadales bacterium | reverse complement strand
CTCCTCGTTATGAGATTTCAGGATCGTCGCCTCGTGCGCGTTGCCATCGGCATCGATAGACGCCGCTGCCATGATCAGCGCGATCGTTCCACACTTCGCGATATATTTCGTGCTGGCCGCCACCCGCTGCGGCGCAGAGTAAGACTCGCCATACAGGGATGCATTATTGAAATGGTGGGGGTAAGACGCCACCTGCACGTCTGCGCCTCGCTTGATGACGCGGACAGAGAAGTCAAACCACACCCGTGTCGCCTTGGCGTTATAGCGTGCTGGCGTCACTTTTGTCTTTCGAGTCGCGACAACGATCCTCTCGATGAGCCTGTCGAAGTCGCCCGGTTCACCTCGGTGACACGTAACGTCGCGCAGCGTACCACTCGACATGGCCTTTCCCGCGCAGCGCACAAGGTAGTCGCCATCCGCGAGTCGCTCCGGTAAACGCAGGCGTGATATGAGAGAGCGCTCACCTTCCCTGAAGTGTGCAGGCGAAGACGTAAGATCCTGCGCGGAAGCCGCCAGGCCAATCGCGATTGATGCAAGGGCCAGCCACCTCATAAAAGTTCCCGTCAACGTTCACATCGTGTCTACCCTTAGTGAGTGGTATCTGTGCCCTGCTTCTCTCACAGTTTCTTCTTGATCGGTTGCAGGCCAAATGGTTCACTAGTCAAATCAATATCGGCACCAGGGGAGTGTCTATGTCGCGGTATCTCGTCGTACTCATTGCCTGCTTGTTCGCCGCGTCCGCTGCGGTCGCGGCGCCGCCACTCGGCGTTGAATGTCAGTCACCACCGCCGGCGCACTGCGCGCAGGGCGATTGCGCGGAGAAGATGGCGAATCGAGGCAACGCAGTGGACCCGGCAACCGGGCGCGCGTTCTTTCTCGACTATCCCTGCGACCTGAAACCCGGCGAGGACGTCGTCTTCATCCTCAACATTCACGGGGCGGGGTCGATCGGCAACTGGCAGCGCCACTACTTCCCGGCCATGGATTACAAGGAAAAGTACCGGCTTGTGGTCGCGACACCGACGGCGGAGGGGATGGGATCGTTCGGCCCCGGACCGGGTATCCGCATGTGGATGGCGGACAAGGATGACCAACACCTGCAGAACATCGTCCAACTGGTGTTCGATAGCTTCGGGGTCGAGCACATCAAATCCTTCTGGCTCGCAGGTCACAGCCAGGGTGGCGGGACCTCACACCGGCTTGTCTGCACACCTTTCTTCCGCGACAAGGTCGACGGGTTGCTCAGTCTTTCCGGCGGCCGGATTGGCCGCGCAGACATCGTGCCACGATTCGGGCCGCCCATGCCTGACGGTTCACCGCCGCCACCGCGCGAGCGGCGCTTCCCGGACGGAGGGCTGCCGGATTGCGATTTCTCTCACATCTACGAAACGGGACAGCATGAGATTGTCAGCTTGCCGGAAACTTCTCCGTGGGCAGAAAAGTATGCATGCGGCGCACGTACCGAGGAGACCATCACCGACGACAAACCGGGGTGGGTCTACGATTCGAATCGCGCAGGCTATCCGGTATGGGGACGGGAGGCACGTCCGGGTACCGCGGTTGTTTATGACTATCCCGGCTGCAAGGACTCTCGCATCGTTGCGGATGTCGTCCGCATCGACAAGGGCCACACCGAGGGCCTCGAACCGAGGGTCACCCAGCGCATCCTTCAACTCATCGTTTCCGCCGCAGGAGGTAAAGCCCGGGCGGCGGCAGCGGAGTGACAACGACCTGACGCGACTGGCAATTGGGGTATCCTGTCATCAACAGCAGCCCCGTCAGCCAGGAGAGTCATATGAAGCACGCCGTCGTAACCGGAACCAGCACGGGCATCGGTCTTGCCACCAGCCTCCACCTGGCACGTCATGGTTACAGGGTCTCCGCGGGCATGCGCAATACCGGCAAGGCGGGCGCACTGAAAGACGCGGCAAAGGCAGAAAACCTGCCAATTGAAGTTGTTGAACTGGATGTCGCGGACGCCGGATCAGTCGCCGCGGCCTTTGGGCAGATCGGCCCGGTCGACCTGCTGGTGAACAACGCCGGCATCGGCGGCGCCTCGCCACTCGAACTGACGCCGGAAGCGGAGCACCGGCAGATGTTCGATACCAATTACTTCGGCGCGGTGGCCTGCATCCAGCAGGTGCTGCCCGCCATGCGGGAGGCAGGCACCGGGTGCATCGTCAACATCACATCCGCTGCCGGGCTGCTGGCTTCACCCAACCAGATCGCATACTCCGCATCCAAATGGGCGCTCGAATGCCTTGGCGAGGCACTGGCACATGAGGTGTACCGCTTCGGCATTCGCGTCGTGAACATTGAGCCGGGCGTCGTCATGACAAACATCTTTGAAAACTCATCCGAACAGACTCGCTACGACAAGACCTCGCCCTACCAGCCCATCATGCGACGAAACGGCAAGATCTTCGCAGCAGGCTTCAAGCGCGCGGTCAGCCCCGAGACTGTTGCCCGGACGATTCTCGAGGCCGTACAGGCCGAACCGTATCGCCTGCGTTGGCAGGTCGGTCCGGACGCAGAAGGCTTCATGTCCGCGCGTGAACGCATGACAGCCGAAGACTGGATCGCGATGGGCGCGGATCTTTCCGACGCGGAATACAACGAGCGTTTCAAGGCGTACTTCGGCTTCGACCTGTGAGACTGATCACGATGGTCCTGGCGTTGTGCGTCGCCGGATGCTCGAATGAACCCCGCCCGGCAGGCGGCATCGTCACGCGCGCCGACTGGCAGGCACGGGAACCGAATGCGGGCCTTTCGACTTACGAGCAATACGGACTGACGCGCCCCGACTACACCACCATCGTGCTGCACGTCACATCGATGGGCCACGCGTCGGGCACGGCCGAAGCGCACCGCATCCAGGACTTTCACATGGACCAGCGCGGATTCGCGGACATCGGCTACAACTTCCTGATCGACAGCCGCGGCACGATCTTCGAAGGCAGGTCGCTCGACGTTGTCCCCTCTCATGCCGGTCGCTCCGTCGAGGCGGATGCACAGCACGACATCACCCGGGATCCGGACTACCAGTCGATCGGCATTGCGTTTTCTGCAGATACCGACGAGACGTTGTCCCCTGCCCAGGTCGATGCTGCAAAATGGCTGATTCGTTACCTGCAAGCGAGAAATCCGATCACGCGAATCATTACCCACACAGAAGTCAGGCAGTGGCTGATCTCACGCGGGCTCACGCCCAATGAGGAATTCGACCCGGCCCGTTGCCCCGGCGCGGGTTCAATCGAACAGATGATCGAGATACGTACGGCTGTGGATCCATCCTTTGTGCCGGAAGATTATCGGCGCTTGTTCAGGTAACGACCGACAATGGACCTGATCCTGGTTGTTGTCATCGCCGCCATTGTCGCGGTGCTGATATTCGACTTCACCAATGGCGTACACGATGCATCGAACATGGTGGCAACGCTCGTCGCGTCGCGGGCGATGGCACCCGGCCAGGCGCTTTCGCTGGTTGCCGTTTTCACATTTCTCGGCCCGATCCTCGGCGGGACGGCGGTTGCCGACACGATTGGCGGCTTCGTAGACCTTTCCCACATGAGCACAGGCGATGCAATCGGCATCGTCGTCTCCGGCATTGCCGGTGCGATATCGTGGAACCTCATCACGTGGTACTTTGCCGTCCCTTCCTCCTCTTCTCACGCGCTGGTCGGCGGCCTCGTCGGCGCCGTGCTGATCGGCGCCAACTCAGGCGATGTTGTGTGGGGTATATCGGCACTCCACGAGCACAGGCTCGTCGGGGTCACGAAGGTACTGGCGACGCTCTTCTTCTCCCCCCTCGTTGGCTTCGCGGCAGGCTACCTGGTCCAGGCGGCTATGCGCTGGATGCTGAGGTCAGCCAGTCCCGGTGCAAACCAGGTTTTGATGAAGGCGCAGTGGGTGACTGCCGCACTCCTGGCATTCGCACATGGAACCAACGATGCGCAAAAGGGAATGGGCATCATCACGTTGATGTTGGTATTGGGCGGGATGTTGGGCACGTTTGCAGTACCCACCTGGGTCATCCTCGCGAGCGCCAGCGCAATCACGCTCGGCACTGCGATCGGCGGGTGGCGAATTGTGCGCACCGTCGGCTATGGCATCTTCAGGCTGCGCCCGCTTCATGGCCTGGACGCCCAACTCTCGTCCGCTTCGGTGATCCTGGGTGCCTCGCTCTTTGGTGGCCCGGTCTCGACGACGCACGTTGTCAGTTCTTCGATCATGGGCATCGGTGCGTATGAACGTCCGCGTGCCGTCAGGTGGAATACGGCCCGGGATATCGGATTGACATGGTTGCTGACGTTGCCCGGCTCCGCCTGCCTCGCTGGTGTCGCTTATGCGCTTTTCAGTATAGTGGGCCACCTGTTCCGGTAATCGACGCTGCCATGGAGTCCTCCACGCTAAGCAAGTTGCTCAGATGGTTTGTGCCGGAAACCCCTGACTTCTACGAACTGCTCGTGGAAATCTGCGCCAACGTTGCCGAGGGCACCGCCGCGCTCGTCGATTTCATGAAGACGAACGACGATGCGACCGCAGAGCGCGTGGTTGCCATTGAGCGGGCAGGCGATCGCTTGAAGCGCCGATGCCTCGACACCCTGCACAGGTCGTTCGCGACGCCAATCGATCGCGAGGACATCTTCTCGGCGGTGAATAACCTGGACACGGTGCTAAACTATGCGAAGTCGACCGTCAGTGAGATGCATGCGCTCTTGTTGCCGCCGGACGAGCATACGCTCGCAATGGCTGAACTGCTGGACAAGGGCGCGAACGCGCTGCTGGATGGTTTCCGGGAGCTGGCAAGTGAACCGGCACAAGCGGAACGCCATGCAGAACATGCCCGCAAGTCCGAACGCGACACAGAAAAAGTTTATCGGGCCGCGCTGGCGGAACTCTTCGATGCCGAACACTACCTTGCCAACCTCACCGAGGCGCACCGGGACGAGGCGGCCGCCCTCGAAGTTCTGCTGACAAAACTCGATGAGCAGGAGCGACGTGACGTGACAAGCAGTGTTGCGTTCGTGGTTGAAATCATGAAGCGACGCGAGATCTACCGACACATGTCCAACGCGGCGGACCGCGTGGCCATCGCTGCCGAAACCCTGCACGACATCATCGTCAAGGTGACCTGAGCATGAAGAAGTCCGAATACAAGAAAACACTGCGCGCCCTTCAAATAGAGCTCGTCAAGCTGCAACGCCATTTCATCTCAGCGAATGAAAAGATCCTCGTTCTCCTCGAGGGCCGCGACGCCGCAGGAAAGGACGGCGTCGTAAAGCGTATCGTTCAGCACCTGTCACCTCGCGACACCCGCGTCGTGGCACTGGGCAAACCATCAGACCGCGACAATGCGACCTGGTACTTCCAACGATATGTCCCGCATCTACCTGCATCGCAAGAGTTTGTGCTGTTCAACCGGAGTTGGTACAACCGCGCCGGCGTGGAACGCGTCATGGGGTTCTGTACCGAGCAAGAGTACGAACACTTCATACCCATGGTGATTCGCTTCGAAGAAATGCTCGCCGACGCCGGCATCCGGTTCCGCAAATACTTCCTCGATATCAGCCGCGATGAGCAGCGCAAACGGCTCGAGGACCGGGCCGCCGACCCACTGTCAAACTGGAAGATAAGCCCAATCGATCGGGAGGCACAGGCCCGGTGGAAGGCCTATAGCGAGGCACGCGACGAGATGCTGGTTCGCACGCATCATAGCGCCGGCCCCTGGTATATCGTTCGTGCCGACGACAAGAAGATCGCACGCGTGAACCTCATCAAGGACTTGCTGGGTTCGATGGATTACGAGGGAAAGGATGCGTCGCTCGTTTCGCCCGACCCGGAGATCGTCTTCGAGTATCGCGCCGACATCGTTCGATCGCATCCGCTCGCAAAGTAGTTCAAACCTGAAGGCAGGCTGAACGCAAACTTTCCCATCCTGAACTTCATTCTCCGCACCTGTCGAAACCAGTGTGTACCCCGGAGAAATGAAATGAAAACGACTACCTTGTGTTTCGCACTGGTCCTGACCAGCCTGGTCGCCGTCAACGCGAATGCTGACAGTACGAGGCCGGTTACGATTCCATTCGTCGATTATGGTGGCATCAGGAGTTGGGAGCCTGTCGGTCAGGAGGCAATATTGATCGAGGGACGCAACAACAAGTGGTACAAGGCCACCTTCTTCAGCCCTTGTATCGGCTTGTCCTTTCCGCTCGCGGTCGGGTTCGTGACTGATCCTTCGGGTTCGGTCGACCAATTCAGCAGCATCCTCGTCGACGGCGATCGCTGCTGGTTCAAAAAGCTCGAACAAGTACCCGCTCCGACGCATAACCACGCCTCGTGACTTTCATCCGGGACCTCAAACCGGGGTCCCGGACTACCACGCCTTCCTGCAAGCCTGCAGGAAAAAGCAGTACCCTCGCGCGAGAAGATAGTTCGGGCGCGACGGACCTTGATCGTCTCTTTGCGGTCAAACCTCGTGTATGTCCAAACTGACCGGGACCAACATGGATGTCGTTCTTCTCCTTGCGTCGTTTCACACCGCCGAAGGATTGTCTGGCGCAGGAGAGGCGCGCGTGAAGCAAGCCGCAGCGATCCTCCGGGCCGATGCGGCCAGCAAGGTGATCATTACCGGCGGCGAACTTGCGTACGGCGGCACCGGCACACACCATGCCCTGGTGGCCGATGCGCTGAATCGCGAGGGTATCGGCCACGACCGTATCCTGGCACGGCTCGACAAAGCCGCACACACGGCTGATGAAGCATTCGATTCGTTCGAGTTGCTGAAGCAGGTTGCCTATGACTCGCTCATCGTCGTTACGTCATTTGTCCACTATCCACGCGCACCATTCGTCTTCGCGCATTTCCACGACCTCACACGCTTGCGGTTCGTACTCGCACCCGACGCCAGCGCAAAGGACGTCACACTCTTCAACTACCTGCATGAATTCGAAGCCTACCAGGAAGACAGGAGACGGGGCGGTATCGTGCTGCGCGATGGTACGTTTGTGCCGACAACTTTCACGTATGACGAATTTACAGAGTTGCTCAGGCACCGCATCTTGATCAAGATGGCAGGAATGCGCGATTACGAAATGCCTGAAAGCCGTGAGATTAACCTGTTCGCAT
>JAGRIN010000161.1 GCA_020443245.1 Pseudomonadales bacterium | reverse complement strand
TCGCCAGAACTCGCTCATCATCGACAAGCGCTTCGATATCCCGCCTTACATGGGTCACAACGGCTGGATCAGGCTGCGTCTCGACAACCGTTTTGATGAGAAAGAGCTCAATGCACTGGCTCTCGAAAGCTATCGCCACTTCGCGCTGAAGCGCATGCTGAAGGCGCTGGATGGTTGACGCGCGAGCAACCTGATACACGCGCGCGACAATCTTCACATTCCTTTACGAAATCGCCACGGCGTCGTTACATCCTGTTTTCATGATGCTGCCGGCCACGCCGATAACTACACCGTAAGTCCTCCATTTATGACGGTGTCGCGATGGCCCGGCCTCGAACGGCTGCGTTACTTTTTGCTTTCATTTTATCCGGCTGTGGCGGTGGCGGCGGCGGTGGTGGCAGTTCGGCTGCGCCGCCGTCCGCCGTTTCACCTTCCACCTCGGCACCTGCGGTCGTCAACACTGGCAACGCGTCCACACCCGCCCCGGACTCACAGCCGGTCGACCAACGTGCATTGACCGTTCCGGAGCCCGGTGACTCACCGGCTGCCAGCGCTTACGGCAGGCTCGCGCTCGGCCACAATCACACCTGCGCAATGATGGGCGAGGAAATCGAGTGCTGGGGAAATGACAACTATCACCAGACCGAAGTCCCCAATACGATCCAGGAACCGCTGGATATTGCGGCGGGCGACCAGAACACCTGTGTGATGGATGCCTTCAACGTCACCTGCTGGGGTATCGACGGCGAAGATGTCTTCCCGATCCATGGCGGCATCGATGTCTCGACTGGCGGCTTTCATGTCTGCGTCATCGACCTGGACGGCCTGTGGTGCTATCGCGGCGCCAATGACTACGGTGAAATCGAGGTGCCTGTCACGGTGTCGAACCCGACGCAGGTCGCGACCGGCCTGACGCACACCTGTGTGCTGGATGACAATGGCGTTGAATGCTGGGGCAGTAACCTTTACGGCGAATCCGACGTACCCGAACTCGCCCATCCCCGACAGGTGACCGCCGGTGCAAACTTCACCTGTGCGCTCGACGACAACGGCGTGACATGCTGGGGCAATGACCAGTTCGGCCAGACCGACGTGCCGTCGCTCGGCGAAGTCATCTCGGTCAGCGCGGGTTTCAGTTCAGCCTGTGCGCTGGACGAGTACGGCGTGCGCTGCTGGGGCAACAACGACCAGCACCAACTCGAAGCCAATTCGCTCGTTGACCCGATGGTAATCCAGCCTGGCACGCATCACAGTTGCGCGATCGAAGCGGACGGCAAGGTCGTGTGCTGGGGCTACAACGCGCAGGGCCAGACGGACGTTCCGCCGGACCTTGCCGGCTAGGCCGCTAAAGGTCTCCTTTGTCCTGGCTGAAGAGCCGCTCCAGTTCCCGGCGCCCTTCCACGCCAATTTCAATCAGCTTGTCCATCTCGACCGGATGCTTCAGCGCCTCGTCAATGAGCGACTGGTCGTGCGCACGGAACAGCCTCGCAATCTCCACGGCGCGATCGTTTGCCATGCCCATACCCTTCAGCACTTCTTCGGCCATATAAAGGCTGCTGCCGAACATCTCCCTCACTGCACTGTCAGCACCCGCCTGGCGTTGCTTCAGGAGATTCACGCGGTTGTGCGCACGGGCGACGATCTTGATGGCAGCGCACTCCGAACGGACAACCTCGATGATCTCGAGCGCGGCATCCTCATCGTCCACGGCAACCAGCAGCACCTTCGCGTGTCGTATGCCGGCGGTCTCGAGCAGGTCGAGGCGGGTCGCATCGCCGAAAAACACCTTGTTACCGAATTGGCGAACGAACTCGATGTGTTCTGCATCCTTGTCGAGCGCGGTGAACGGAATGCCGTTGGCGGCGAGGATACGGCCAGTGATCTGGCCCACGCGTCCAAAGCCTGCAATGATCACTTCCGGGTCGGTCTCGTCCCATACGCTGTCGTAATTGACCGACTCGGATTGCTTCGGCAACAGGAACCGGTTGTAACCCGCAATGAGTGGCGAGGTAAGCGCCATCGAGAGGCCGACGACCAGCGACACGACGCCCGCTGTACCGCTGTCGAGCACCGAGGATGCGGTTGCATGCGTCATCACGACGAATGCAAACTCACCGCCCTGCGACAGGATAAGCCCGAGTCGAACGGCATCGTGGATTGACGATCCGGTGACGCGCGCCATAACGGCAATGATGGCGCTTTTGCCGAGCATAAGTGCCAGCGCCAACCCGATGACAACGAACGGTTCGCTCAGCAGCAACGCCACATTGAGTGTCATGCCGATCGCGATGAAAAACAGACCGAGCAACAATCCCTTGAACGGCTCGACTTCAGTCTCCAACTGGTGACGAAAGCTCGAGTTGGCGAGCAACACGCCCGCGATAAACGCGCCCATGCCCATGGACAACCCGGCGGCCTCGATGATGAGCGCAGTACCCAGCACAATGAGCAGCGCCGCCGCGGTCATGAGCTCGGTACTGCCGAAATTCGCGACGATTCGAAGCAGCGGATTCAGCAGGTACCGGCCCGCGACCAGCACGCCGAGAATCGCGCCCGCACCAAGCCACCAGGGCGCGGCGGTTTCACTGCTGGCACCGGCGAGCGCCTCGACATACAGCAGGATCGGGATCACCGCGAGGTCCTGCAGGAGCAGGATAGCGAAGCCTTTCTGGCCGAGCTGCGTATTCAGGATGCGGTAGCTCGTCATCAGCTGGACCGCAAACGCGGTGGATGACAGCCCGAGCGCGAGGCCGATCATGAGGCCGATACCCGCATTCATCTGCAGCGCAAAGTACAGGACGCCGAGGATCGCGACCGCAGTACCAACCAGTTGTACCGAGCCGAGCACCACGATCTGGTTGCGCATGCGCCAGAGCTTCTGCGGACTCAGTTCCAGGCCGATCAGGAACAGCAGCAGTACCACGCCCAGCTCAGCCAGGCTCAGCGTGCCGTCCGCTTCAGGTATCGCGCCAAGGCCGTGGGGACCGATCACGACACCCGCCACGAGGTAGCCGAGGATGGCGCCCAGTCGCAATCGCTCAAAGAGGGGCACGGCGATGACGGCGGCGGCGAGGTAAATCACAGCGCTGGCGAGTTCGTTATGCATGGGACGCATCTTCCAGGATATGGCCAGCATCATACCGTCAACGGGCTCGGTTTCGATTGGCCGGTACGTCATCTATACTCGATGCCCCAATTCAAGGCACGGTTTCTTTGCAGCGATGAAAGACGAAACGATCTCGATCCACGTCGGATACGACACAGACCCCACCACACACTCGGTGGCGACCCCCATTTACCAGACTGTTGCCTACGAGTTCGACAACGCGCAACACGGCGCCGACCTGTTCAACCTGGCGGTGCCCGGCAACATCTACACACGCCTCATGAACCCGACGACGGACGTGCTGGAGAAGCGGGTCGCGGCGCTCGAGGGCGGTGTCGGCGCGGTAGGTCTGTCCGCCGGTAGCGCGGCCATCAACTACTCGATCCTGAACATCGCTGAGGCAGGACACAACATCGTTGCCACGCCGCAACTCTACGGCGGTACTTACACACTCTTCGCCCACATGCTGCCGAAACAGGGCATCAACGTGAAGTTCGCCAAATCGGACAAGGCCGCCGATATCGAAGCAGAAATCGACGACAACACGCGCGCGGTGTTCTGCGAAACCATCGGCAACCCCGCCGGCAACATCGTCGACATCGAGGCAGTCGCAAAAGTGTCCGCGAAACATGGCGTGCCGCTTATCGTCGACAACACTGTGGCGACACCGATACTCATCAAACCAATCAGTTATGGCGCGAATATCGTCGTGCACTCGCTCACCAAGTACATGGGCGGTCACGGCAACTCGCTGGGCGGCGCGATTGTCGACGGCGGCAACTTTCCCTGGGCAGAGCACGCGGACAAGTTTCCCGGCCTGACGCAGCCCGAACCCTCTTATCACGGCGTCGTCTATACCGACGCGCTGGGACCGGCAGCCTATATCGGCCGGGTCCGGACCGTGCCGTTGCGCAATACCGGCTCCGCCATCTCGCCGTTCAACTCGTTTTTGATCCTGCAAGGAATCGAAACGTTGTCGCTGCGGATGGAACGCCACTGCGACAACGCCATTGCCGTCGCAAAATACCTGGACGATCACGCCAAGGTCACACGCGTCAGCTTCGCGGGACTCGAGTCGGATCCGTTTCACGCGCTGGCGCAGAAGTACTGCGGCGGCAAGCCTGCTTCCCTGCTCACGTTCGAGATTGAGGGCGGGTTCGAGGCGGCGGTGACGTTCTACGACAAACTCGGTCTGTTCAAGCGCCTCGTGAACATCGGCGATGCCAAATCGCTGGCATGCCACCCGGCCTCGACGACGCACCGCCAACTTACCGAGGCGGAACAGGCCCGCGCGGGCGTGACGCCCGGCATGATCAGGCTCTGTGTCGGCATCGAACATATCGACGACATCATCGCCGACCTGGAGCAGGCGCTCGCCTGACGATCAGGACGAGGGACGCATCATCCTGCCGACGCGCGCGGAAGTGCGCGTCAGCAGGGACTCGAAATCCTGGTCAGGCACGATGCGCAACTGACGCTCCATCTTCAGGTGCGCAAAGCCGTGAATGTGGCACCATCCGATCAGGGTGTCCTCGAGCAACGCGGCAAACGAAAATGCACCGTTCAATTCCTCCAGGGTAATTTCCGGCTCGCCTCGCTGGCGCCGGATCACGTTGGTCAGCACCGTGAACGTTCGCTGGGCAGCGCGCACCAGGGTTTCATCCATATCGTGCAAGAGGTCACATCGGAACATGATGCGAAAGTGTTCCGGGTTGGCCTCGGCGAACCCGACATAAGCACGAGTCGTCTCGGCAAACTCTTCGTCCAGGTCCCGCGCGGCGGCGAGGCGTGTTTCCAGCGACTCGCGTAGCCGGTCGAATCCGCGCGCCGCAATCTGCGTGAGAAATCCGGCGGCATCGCCAAAGTGATGCTTGGGCGCTGAGTGGGATACGCCGGCCCGCCGGGCGCATTCCCGCAGCGTAAAGTCTTTGAGGCCCCGTTCTGCGAGCACCATGTCGCCGGCTTCCAGCAACGCTTCCCTCAACGCACCATGGTGGTAGGCCTGTTCCCGCGCCATCGCTGTCTCCACTCTTCCTGTCGCAAAATCACAACTCTATCTTGACACTGTCAAAATCAATTTGCGAGAATCTTTGCACTGTCAAGATAGAGGACCAGGAGATGGCTACCCAACGCAGTCTGAAAGTGTTCGCCGGCATTGCGCTCGGCCTGATGATTTTCCTCAGCCTCGGCATCGCGATGCACGGCTATGGTTTCCAGCTGCGGATCAGCGGCAGCCCTACGTTCCACGAACGCTTCGACCACTATCCGGTCACTTCAACCATGCACGTACTGGGCGGCGCCACGGTGCTGCTGTTAGGGGGATTCCAGTTCTGGGGAGGCCTCAGGCGCAGCTTCCCCGCCCTGCACCGCAACATGGGACGCGTGTACCTTGTGTTCGTACTCGTCGGCGGCATTGGCGGGCTGCTGATCGCGCCGAAATCCGACGGCGGCGTGTCCGCACATGTCGGCTTTGGCTTGCTCGCGGTGATCTGGTTGTTCAGTGGACTGCAGGCATACCTCGCCATCCGGCGGGGCGACGTCGCGACACACCGCGCGTGGATGATACGCAATTTCTCGCTCACGTTCGGCGCGGTGACGCTGCGCGTTTACCTGGGCGCGA
This sequence comes from Pseudomonadales bacterium, assembly GCA_020443245.1. Classification (GTDB taxonomy): domain Bacteria; phylum Pseudomonadota; class Gammaproteobacteria; order Pseudomonadales; family Azotimanducaceae; genus JANQJA01. The sequence goes on along the minus strand of JAGRIN010000161.1, from coordinate 1,446 downwards.
TGACGGCGTTCGGTATCCCGTTCGAGGAGGCCTACCCCACGGTCGCGTGGGTGAGTTGGGTACCGAACCTGATCCTGGTCGAGTGGTACCTCGCCCTTTTCACGGCTTCGCGGCGGCCGGCGCGCTCTGGTAGTGTTGAGCCTTCTCACGCACACGGAGCGACAGCATGAAAATCGACAGCGGCCTGGCCGGCGAACTGAAGGATGCGCCGGAATCAGCCAGGAAACTCGAAGAAATGGGCTTCGATGGCGTCATGTCCATCGAGACTGCCCACGACCCGTTCTTTCCACTCCTGCGGGCCGCAGAGACGACCAGCCGCGTCGAACTCATGACCTCGATTGCCGTCGCCTTCTCACGCACGCCGATGCTGCTCGCCAATATCGGTCACGACCTGAATGCCTTCTCCGGCGGCCGGTTCGTGATGGGCCTCGGCTCGCAGATCCAGCCACACATTACCAAGCGCTTCAGCATGCCCTGGTCGAAACCCGCGGCGCGCATGCGGGAATTCATTACCGCAATGCATGCCATCTGGGACGCGTGGTACGAGGGCAAGCGACTCGATTTCCGCGGCGAGTTCTACACACACTCGCTCATGACACCGATGTTCACGCCGACCGATACCCAGTTCGGTCGCCCGAAGGTATTCCTCGCTGCAGTGGGTCCACTGATGACGGAAGTCGCCGCTGAGGTCGCCGATGGCGTGATCATTCATGCATTCACAACGGAGAAATACCTGCGAGAAGTCACAATGCCGGCCATCGAAAAAGGACTCGCGAAGAGTGGTCGCTCGCGGGCGGACTTTGAGATCTCTTATCCCGGCTTCGTGGTCACGGGGCGTAACGAGAAGGAGTTCGCTGCCACCAAGGCCGCTGTCTGCAAGCAGATCGCTTTCTACGGCTCAACGCCAGCCTACGCACCTGTATTGGGCTCACACGGTTGGGGTGAACTGCAGCCGGAATTGAACCGCATGTCAAAAGAAGGCAAATGGGATGAGATGGCGACGCTGATCACCGACGAAGTGCTGGACGCCTTCGCGGTCGTGGGTGAAACCGACGAAGCCGTAGCGAAGTTCAAGCAACGCTTCGGAGATCTCGTCGACAGGACGACTTCGAGTTTCGCTGCACGCGACGACGATCATCGCCGCAGCATCCTGGAGCAGCTTCGCGCCTAGTTGATGATCACGCGCTCCGGCTTCACGTTGTCACTAACGAGCGAGATCGGGCGCGCGTTCTCGGGCTCCGGGTAAATATGGTGCAGCGGCACCGTGCGGCCTTCATGCAGGATCATGCGCGCATGATGGCGCCGGAGCCGTCGAGGTTCCGTCACGCCGCACGAATGTGCGATAACGCCGACCTCGTGGTTCATGTTCTCGCAGTACTGCATGACACGCATGGCCTTGTTGCCGACGACGAGGCCCTTCTGTAACCGTGGGTTGTGCGTCGCAAT
>JAGRIN010000160.1 GCA_020443245.1 Pseudomonadales bacterium | reverse complement strand
ATCCAGCTATGGTCCGCATCACCGGTCCTGTCCCAGTACATCGCATGCAGCCGGGCGATGTTGTCGACCTTCGCAAAGGCCTCCTCCTCTGTAGAACCGACAAGTTGGTCGACCGGTGAGACATCGCCCAGGTCCTCCAGCAGGAGTACGAAGTCGTAAGTATCCTGGTTGACCGCACCGTAGTAGCTGTCCGGCACACGGAAAGGACATGCGCTGCCAATCCGGTTATAGAAGTTGGTTTCCCGATTGTAGAAGTCGAGCAACTGGGCGACAGCCCGGTTCTCGTTTTGCGCAGCACACTTGGCTACCATCGTCGCCGGCAACGCCTCTTCCCCCTCGTACTCGAGTGACAGCCTTGCCAGCGTCGCCATGAGCCCGACGCCCGCGCCAATTGTTTCATGGGCGACAGATTTGACACTCGATGACAGCAGGCCCCGCTCCCTCAGCACTTCGGTCAACCATTCCGGCGTGATCTCTGCTGTACTCTTGACGACCTCAGCCACTGCGTTCCCCCTCTTCTTGTCTGATTGTTATGGCGATCCGCCCGGTCGTTCCGGGATTACTGACCGACTATAGTCCCATCAGGTAACCCGCGCCAACCGGGGGCGATCAGGCAAGACCGGGGAGTTCCAGCTTTGCATCCCGAACGCCCAGCATCGACAGGATCTGGTCCTGGGTCGCCACCAGCAGATGCTGCTTCTCGTCCTCATCTTCGATACTCCGCGCAATAGCGACCGCGCCAACCAGCGCCGCGACAATAGCTCGCGCGCGGTTCGCCACCGTTGCCGCATCGCCGGCGACCGGTATCTTGCGCAGGCGCCCGAGGGCAGTGATGCGCGTCTCCAGCAACTTGACCATGCCGAAGTAGGCTTCCTCGTAGAGCTGCTTGATCTCGACACGGTCGCTGCCGATCTCGTTGAACAGCACAGCCTCCGGCCCCGGTGCCGATTCCGATAGATTCCGGAGCGTCAGGTAATTATTGACGAGCTGCGTCATGTGGCTCAGCGATAGCGGTGCCTTCGCAAGCCTGGATGCCTTGCAGCGCCTGAACGCTTCAGCAAGCGAGGCGCGGAACAGCGCCTCCTTGGACTCGAAGTGCGCGTAGAAGGCGCCGTGCGTCATCCTCGCAACCTTCATGACCTGGCTGATCGAGACCTTGTCGAAACCGTACCGGCAAAAGAGATCGGTCGCGGATCGCAGGATCCGCTCACGGGTTTTCATCTTGTGCTCCGGGGCATAGGGCATGGAAGCTCTCCTTCGGGTTCCCAGCGCTGCTCGAAACCAAATATTACCTTGATCATATCTAGCTGCGCAGTACTGTCAGGACTATAGCCACTTAAGGCGACTGCGCGGAGGAATAGTGATGGAATCGCCAATTGTGATTACCGGGATGGGGCTCGTCAGTCCCCTTGGGGTCGGCGTTGACGCGGTCTGGAGGCGCATTCTGGCCGGGAAGTCCGGAATCCGTGCCCTCCAGCGCTTCGAGACCGGGGAATTCCCCGTTCGCATCGCGGGAGAAGTCCCTGACATTGCCTCCGACGAGGCCGGGCTCGACGCAGAGCGCGTGCTGCCGGTCAAAGAGCGAAAGAAGATCGACCTTTTTACCCTTTACGCGCTCGCCGCCGCCGAGGAAGCCCTCACGCAGGCAAACTGGCATCCGGACACAGACCACGACCAGGATTCGACCGCGACGATCGTCGCAACCGGCATCGGGGGGTTCCCGACCATCACGCAGGCTCAGCGAACCATGGAGGAAAAAGGCGTCAAACGGCTTTCCCCGTTTGTCGTGCCGGCATTCCTTGCCAACCTCGCCGCGGGCAACGTCTCGATACGTCACAAGTTTCGGGGGCCACTGGGCTGTCCGGTCACCGCCTGCGCTGCAGGCATCCAGGCCATCGGCGACGGCATGAGAATGATCCGTTCCGGAGAGGCTGAAGTCGCGCTCGTCGGTGGCACCGAGGCCTGTATCGATCCGCTGTCCCTGGGATCGTTCCACGCGATGAAGGCGTTGTCGACACGCAATGATGCACCCGGTGCAGCCTCCCGGCCCTTCGACAGGGATCGGGATGGCTTCATCATGGGCGAGGGCGCGGGGTTGCTGGTAATCGAAACCCTCCGGCATGCCGAAGAGCGTGGCGCAACGCCCCTCGCGGTACTGAGTGGATATGGGACAACCTCGGATGCCTGGCATATCACAGCCGGTCCCGAAGACGGTTCGGGAGGGGCGGCGGCCATAAGACGCGCCATTCGGATGGCGGGGCTCGATCCTTCAGAGATCAGCTATGTGAACGCCCATGGAACATCGACTCCGGTGGGCGACCGCGTCGAAGTCAGGGCGCTGCGCAGCGTGTTCGGTAACGCCTTGCCCGGCATTCCCGTGTCGTCGACCAAATCCGCCACAGGGCACCTGTTGGGCGCCGCCGGCGGCATCGAGGCGGTGTTCTCTGCGCTCGCAGTCATGACAGGTCAGCTGCCACCGACGATCAACCTGGACAATCCGGATGAGGAAATGGCTGACCTCGACTTCGTTCCGAACCAGTCCCGGGAACACGAGGTCCATCACGCCCTTTGCAACGGGCTCGGTTTCGGCGGGGTGAACGCTGCCATCGTGGTCAGCCGCGTATAGCAGTCAACGCGACCGGCGATATGCCGCGAGGCGCGACAGACATTCATCGTACGTTGGCTTGTGCAAGAGGCCACGGCGGGATGTCACATTCGCAAAGGCCGCTTGCGCCTCCTCCATACGGCCGAGGTCACATGCAAACTTTGCCGTAGTGAGCCACGCCTCGCGTGAGCGCGGATGCGCGGGAAAGTCCTCATCGAAATGCTGGAGGACACCGAGCATGAGCGACTTGTGCGCGTCGGTTTCCGCCACCTCCGCAAACTTGAGGACCGTCTCACCCGAATCGAGTCGGTAGTTACCATTCTCTGTCTCCAGGATGTCCTCCAGCAGTTGCCATGCTTCGCCAACAGAGCGCTCGAGCAATCGCTTCAGGTATCCCTGCGCCAGCTTGTGCGCCATTGTCGGATCGTCCCACCGGCGCAATGCCGAAAAATACAGCGCCTCAGTCTCATAGCGGTCACGTTTCAGGCGTGCTTCAAGCTTCTTCCAGGCGGCGGCGTACTCGTGAACACGAGAGAGATCGAAAACCTCGCCAAGAAACTGGTTCCGCTCTTCCTGTTCGTGCGCTTCGCGAGCCGCCTCGGCCTGCTCCGGGCTGAACGATGTCGACAGTCCCAGTTCCGTGCGCCGCGCATGCAGTAGCACCCCGGTACATCGGGCCATGGCGAGCAACAGGTACACGGTCACGAACGAGAAGAACGCGGTACCGGAGAATGATGACAGCAGCTGCATCCGGTAATCGACCAACAAGAGCAGGTAGAGCAACACGACAGTTACCACGACGCGGAGCGCGACGTAGGTGGCACCCATATTGACGATGAACGTGGCGATGCGAAGCGGATTCAGTGCACGTGAAAGCGAGTCCTCAATGGCGACATACGCAAATGAGGCAGGCGCCACCAGCAGCACAACAGCGAGGATCAAGGGTCGTATCGACGGGCTTGTGAAAAACACAGCAGAAACCGCCATGGACACCAGGACCAGCAACTTGAGAATACGCGTGTCACGAAATCCGTCGATCGTCATGGCCGGTACCTGCTGGCGGCCCTGGGATGTTCCCAGCACGATCCCGAGGCAAAACTGGGCAAACGGTATGCCGAAGATGATCCACCACACCATCAGGATCGGTGCACTGGGCAGGCGTGCAGAACCATAAACGAGAATCGTGGTGAGCGCACCGAAGATCAGCCACACCAGCCACACTTCGGTCTGCCTGACGAATGAGAAAACGTGCAGCGGTTCAAAACCCGATGGGCTGCCAGGTTCCGGCATGTCCTCCGTCTCAAGTATTGCCGTAGGAAGATTATGACCCGTTATCTTCCGTCAGTGCATCCAGGGTCCCTTCAAAACGGGTAACATCGCCCAATCAATGCTGGAGTTGCCATGAACAAAACCGTCCTCGTCACCGGCGCGTCCGGCTTCATCGCCGGGCACTGCATACTCGATTTACTGAACGCCGGCTACAACGTGCGCGGCACAGTTCGCGACCTTTCTCGCGCCCCGGCGATTCGGGAGACGCTCGCGCGCCACAACGCGCGTGCCGCCGACATCGAGTTCGTGACGGCAGACCTGATGGATGCAGACAGCTGGCGTGAGGCGGTCACCGGCTGCGACGGCGTTTATCACGTCGCCTCACCGGTGCCGGTTATCCAGCCGAAGAATCCGGACGAGGTAATCGTGCCGGCACGCGAAGGCACGCTCAACCTGCTGGGCGCCGCGCGCGAGGCGGGTATCCAGCGCGTTGTCCTGACCTCTTCCACGGCATCGGTCTTCAGCAATTCGCGAGAGAGCGGCGTATTCACCGGGAGCGACTGGACGGACCTCACGAAGAAAGACCTCAGCCCGTATATACGCAGCAAGACAGTCGCGGAACGCGCGGCATGGGACTTTGTCGAGGGAGGCGGTCCCGAACTCGCCGTGGTGAACCCGGGGCTCGTCATGGGACCGGCGCTTGAATCGGATTACGGCTCCTCACTCGAGGTGCTGGTGAAGCTCCTGCGCGGCGACTTTCCATTCCTGCCACGGCTCGGGTTCGAGTGTGTTGATGTTCGCGATGTCGCCTCGCTGCATCGGCTCGCCCTGGAAACACCCGAAGCGGTCGGCCAGCGCTTTCTTTGCGCAAACGGATTCTGGTGGCTGAAAGATATCGCCCAGGCCCTCAAGGCCGACTTTCCTGCCTTCCGGATATCAAGCCGGGAAATGCCGGACTTCCTCGTGCGTGTGGCGTCACTCTTCATCAAGGAAATCGAGCAGTTCGCTGACGACGTCGGACGGGTGAAGAAAGTCGACAACGCCCCGGCGAGATCGATCGGCTGGCAGCCGCGAGACATCGAGGTCGCAATTCGCGACGGCGCGCAAAGCCTGATCGACCTCGGCATCGTCAAGGCGGGTTAGCCGCACCAGCCCGGCAGGTTATGTCTTGTCAGCGGTGATCCGGCTTGAACGCCGGACCAACAAACTCGGCTTCGATGATGATCTCGACGCGGTCGCTGACGCCCATCCGGGAACCGGGCGCCGGGATGCCGTAGTCCATCCCGAAGTCCGACCGATTCAATTCACCATGTGCCGAGAAACCGACTCTCGCATTCGGGTCCATCTCCATACCCGGGTAGCCGCCGTTGAAGCGTACCGTGAGCGGAACAGGCTTCGTCACGCCGCGGAGCGTCAACTCACCGCGGACAACGCCCTCGTTCGGACCGGTGACGTCGACACGGCTGGCACGATACTTCATCTCCGGCCACTTCTGCGTATCCAGCCACTGGTTGTTCTGAAGCAACGCATTGAAGTCGACGATTTCGGGCTTCGGGTAGTCGGTTTGAAGGGACGTCGCATCGACCGTCGCTTCGAGTTTCGATTCGCCGGGATGCGCCGGGTCGAAGAGCAGCGTTGCATCGAATCGTGTGAACCTGGCCGTGAACATCGAGAAGCCCATGTGATTCACTCGGAACAGCAGGCTCGCGTGAGCGCGGTCCAGTCGATACTGGCCCGCCGGGACACCGGCGTCATCCGCCGCCGTCGCGGCACAAGATAGCGCAAAACAGTTGGCGAGCAACAAAGCGCGGAACAGCGTTCTTGAAGGAAACATGTGACAACCTCGATCTCTGGAATTTCATTGTAGTCGAATGCCCGCGTGCCATTTCGACAACGGCATGCAGGCTTGAAGGAATTCGTATAGCCTCTGCGGATGTAGCAATTGTAGGGGAACAGACATGCAGGTCTACTCGGCCAGGGCGCTGCGCGAGGGTCCGGTGGCCATGGTCGGCGCACTCGACTTCGACCAACGCGAACACGGCATCAGTCCCCGTCGCCTCCCCGCATGGACTCGACCGCAAGTACCGCAAAACATGGACGTGATGGTGAGGATGCCTGCCGGCGTCCGGCTCGCGTTCGTGACCGACTCGCCGGTCGTCCGGCTCGATGTCCTGACCACGGCCATGGTCACGCCGCCGAGGCCGCCGCGCCCCGTCGCGTTCGACCTTGTCGTCGATGGCGATGTACGCTCGTTGCCGGCTTCCGGGGGCAACACCATCGTCCTTGACCCGACCGACCCCTTGAGGTTCACCCTGGAGCGGGGCGATGCATACAGTGTCGTGTTCGACAATCTCGGCACGACATCCAAACACTGCGAATTGTGGCTCCCACACAACGCGTTCGTCGAAATACGCGCGCTCGGTATCGATGACGGTGCGACGCTGGCCGCGCCACCGGCGCCACAAACTCGCTGGGTACATTACGGCAGTTCCATCAGCCACTGCATGGAAGCGTTGTCGCCGACCGGAACATGGCCAGCCGTCGCCTCGATGCAGGCCGGCGTGTCCCTTACCGGACTGGGCTTCGGTGGGCAATGCCACCTGGACCCGTTCGTCGCAAGGACAATCAGGGACCTGCCTGTCGATCTCATCAGCGTCAAGACGGGCATCAACGTGGTCAATATGGATTCCATGCGCGAACGGACATTCGTTCCTGCGCTCCACGGTTTCATCGATACGATCCGTGAGGCGCGCCCCGACACACCGATCGTGCTGACGTCTCCCATTTTCTGTCCAAGCGCCGAGGATTTTCCCGGGCCGACGGTGCCGGACGAGCGCGGCAAGTTCGTGACGCTCCGCGGACATGAGGCCGTGCAGGCAGGTTGCCTGACGCTGAGGCGCATCCGGGAAATCATCGCTGGCGTCGTCGATACACGTCGCGAACTCGGCGACCGGCACATCGGCTACCTGGACGGCCTCATGCTCTTCAGCGAAGCCGATGCCGGCGACCTGCCGGACGACCTGCACCCCAATCCTGGCGGTTATCGGCGGATGGGAGAGCGCTTCGCGGACCTGGTGTTCGGGCCGGACGGTCTCGCGAGCGAACTCGGGATCTAGGCAGCGGACTCCGCTTCACGCCGGGCCTGCGTCGTATGACCCGGCGCCGGCGCGCGCAGCATCAAGCGCGAGAGTACGACATTGAAAGTCCACACAAAGAGCCCGGTCCAGAGGCCGTGAGAGATGAAGTGCGCACCGCGCACCGTCTGGGACAGCGTGAACATCAGGCCGACGCCGAGACCGGCCCAAAGCGCTGCCC
>JAGRIN010000159.1 GCA_020443245.1 Pseudomonadales bacterium | reverse complement strand
GTACTTTTTCAACGGCGTTTTCGATGAGCTCCTTGCGTTGGGTACGCGGCCGCTGGAAGGTGCGCTCGTCGAGTCCTCGTCACTGATCACGTTGTGCGTGCTCCTGCTTTCGAGCGTACTCATTCTCGTTGCGGCCATCGATGTGCCGTACCAGCTCTGGCAGCACTCGACGAAACTCAAGATGACACGCCAGGAAGTGCGCGACGAGATGAAAGAGACCGAGGGCCGTCCCGAGGTCAAGGGTCGTATACGCAGCCTGCGCCAGGAAATCGCCAAGCGCCGCATGATGCGCGACGTGAAGACCGCCGACGTTGTGGTCAGGAACCCGACTCACTTCGCAGTCGCACTCAAGTACGAACAAGGCGATGTGTATGCGCCTCGCGTCGTGGCGAAGGGACGCGACCTGGTTGCCCTTGCAATCATCGAAGCTGCCGAGGAGTGCGGCGTCACAGTGCTCTCCGCGCCGCCGCTCGCTCGCGCCCTGTATGCCACGACGGAACTCGGTCACGAGATACCGCAAAAACTCTACATCGCTGTCGCGCAGGTACTCGCCTATGTGTACCAGTTGCGATCGGCGCAACCCTGGGAGAAGGCCTCGGTTATCGAACCGAAGGACATTCCCGTTCCCCCGGAACTGCTGGATGACATGAAATGACCACCAACGTTGTTGCAACGCCTGTCGGAAGATTCTCCGCGTTCTCGCTTGCAGGGATCGGTACACCGATTCTCCTGCTCGTGATGCTGGCCCTGATGATCCTGCCGCTGCCGGCGTTCGTGCTGGACATCCTCTTCACCTTCAACATCGCGTTGTCGCTCCTTGTATTGCTGGCGAGCGTTTACGCGTTGCGGCCGCTCGAGTTCGCTGTGTTCCCGACCGTGCTGCTCATCGCCACGCTGCTGCGCCTTGCACTCAACGTGGCGTCGACGAGGGTCGTGTTGCTTCGCGGTCATGAGGGCACCGGGGCGGCAGGCCATGTGATCGAGGCGTTCGGGGACTTCGTGATCGGCGGCAACTACGCCGTGGGTTTCGTCGTGTTCATGATCCTCGTGATCATCAACTTCGTGGTCGTCACCAAAGGCGCCGGTCGCGTGTCGGAGGTGACCGCACGCTTTACCCTCGATGCGATGCCCGGCAAACAGATGGCGATCGACGCCGATCTCAATGCCGGCGCCATCACCCAGGACCAGGCAAGAACGCGCCGCGAGGAGATCGGGCGCGAATCGGACTTCTACGGCGCGATGGACGGTGCGAGCAAATTTGTGCGCGGCGATGCGATCGCCGGCATCCTGATCCTGTTCATCAACGTGATCGGCGGCTTCGCCATCGGGATGATCTATCACAACCTCTCGGCCGCGCAGGCGGCGGAAAACTATGTACTGCTTACCATCGGTGACGGACTCGTGGCACAGGTCCCTTCGCTTCTTCTCTCGGCCGCGACCGCAATTCTCGTCACGCGGGTTTCTGACTCGCAGGACATGGGACAACAGGTTGTCAGCCAACTCTTCGCCAGCCCGAAAGGGCTGATGGTGGCAGGCTGCGTGTTGCTCATACTCGGCCTGATACCCGGTATGCCCAACATCGTGTTCCTGCTGCTTGCCGCCGGCCTGCTCGGCGCGGGATACCTGATCAAGGAACGTCAGTCCAGGACGCCTGAACTCATCGAAGATGCTCCGAAGGACGACGTCGCGCCGACCAATGCCGAACTGAGCTGGGAAGACGTGCCCTCGGTCGACATCATCGGCTTGCAGGTAGGTTATCGCCTCATACCGATGGTCGACGCAGGACAGGGCGGCGAGCTCCTCGCGCGCATCAAGGGCATCAGGAAGAAGCTCTCGCAGGACATCGGGTTCTTGATCCAGCCGGTTCATATCAAGGACAACCTGGACCTCGATCCCAACCAGTATCGCATCACCATGCTCGATGTGCCGCTCGGGGAAGGCAAGGTCTACCCGGGCAAACACCTCGCGATCAATCCGGGCCAGTCACTCGGCAAGCTCGACGGCATCAGGACGACTGACCCGGCGTTCGGGCTCGAAGCGGTATGGATCGAGGCGCACCAGCGTGATGAGGCGCAAGCGATCGGTTACACGGTCGTGGACGCCAGCACGGTCATCGCAACGCACCTCTCGGAGCTGCTGAAGTCGCATGCGCACGATTTGCTCGGTCACGATGAAGTCCAGCACCTGCTCGACATGCTGGCCGAGAGCTCACCGCGTCTCGTTGAAAACCTCGTGCCGAAGACCTTGTCGCTCGGCGTTGTGCTGAAGGTCATGCAGAACCTGCTGGAGGAAGGCATCCCCGTTCGTGATATCCGAAGCATCGCCGAGGCTTTGGCGGAGCATGCGGGCAAGAGTCAAGATCCCGACGTTTTGACTGCCCGCGTGCGGGTGTCGCTCGGTCGCATCATCTACCAGAACATCAATGGAATGGAGCCTGAACTCGCAGTCATGGCACTCGAGCCAAAGTTGGAACAGATATTGCTCCAGACTATTTCAGGCAATGGTTCCGACGGAATCGAACCAGGTCTCGCGGAGAAAATGATGCGCGAGGTCAACGAGTCGACCAGGCAATTCGAAGCACTCGGCAAGCCGCCCGTGCTGCTCGTCTCATCGAGCATCAGGCAGTGGCTTGCAAGGCTCGTCCGATCGAACCAGCCGTCGCTCAATGTCCTGGCCTATGAAGAACTGCCGGCGGCGAAGAAAGTGAAAGTCGTGACGACGATCGGAAGTTAACGGAGAACAAGATGAGGATTGAAAGATTTGCTGCCGACGACATGAGTCGGGCAATCAAGGTAGTAAAGGCCGCGATGGGGCCCGAGGCGGTGATCCTTTCCAATACACGGGTTGGCAACAAGATCGAGATCCTGGCCGCCTCCGATTATGACGAATCGCTCTTTGCCAGCATGAAGGTGCCTGCGGCCGAGCGCGTGATGGACGTCGCCGGGCGTGCGCCGGTCGATGTCGACACATTGTCACTGCAATCTGAACTCAAGGCGCTCAAGTTGTCACTCGAAACCGAACTCGAGGCGCTGAAGAAACGTCGCGACGAAATCGCGGGTACCGGAACCGCCGGCGATATCATCGCGCGCAGGCTGTCGTTCATGGGCTACTCGCCGGAAGTCATCTCGGCCATCGCGCGGCGCTGTCCGGGCGACAGCGATCGCGCACCCTCCTGGGGTGAAACGCTGAAAGTACTGGGCTCCTGTTTCCAGACGACCGGAGACGACATCCTGCGCGAGGGCGGTGTGATTGCGCTGGTCGGTGCCACGGGTGTCGGCAAGACCACGACAGCGGCCAAGCTTGCGGCGCAATTTGCGTTCCGTCACGGCCGCGACCAGGTCGCGTTGATCACGACGGACACACTGCGCATCGGCGGACAGGAAGGCCTGAAGAGCTACGCGCGTGCGCTGGGCGTACCGATGGAAGTGGCCAGCACACGCCAGGAACTGGCGTCGCGCGTTCGGTCTTTCCGTGACCGGAAACTGGTTTTGATCGATACCGCCGGCATGAGCCAGCGGGATGTGAACCTGGCCCGCCACCTGGTGAGCCTCGGCGATGGCATCGGCAACCTCAAGTCGTACCTTGTCTTGTCATGCACAAGCCAGCTCGGTCTCGTGCAGGAAGTAACGAAAGCCTTCGGCCGGGTTTCGCTTCACGCCGCGATTATTACCAAGACCGACGAAGCCGTGAGCCTCGGCCCGGTATTGTCGGGTGTCATCCGGACGAAATTGCCGGTCGCGTACCTGTGCGATGGCCAGGACGTACCCGAAGATATCGAGCCCGCAGAGAGAAAAACGCTCGTCATGCTCTCTCGCGAGTTGGCTGAACATCGCGGCGAGCGGATGCGCCAGGGAGGCCTCAAAGCACATGCCTGATTTCAATCGTAAGTCGCTCGTTACTCTCGCTGTCAGCAGCGGCAAGGGTGGGGTCGGGAAGTCGAACGTCTCGGTCAACCTGGCCGCGGCACTCGGCAACGCGGGCCATCGCGTCCTGCTGATGGATGCCGACCTCGGGCTCGCGAACATCGACCTGCTGCTCGGCTGCCGCGCGGAAATGACCCTTGAACATGTCGTACGCGGCGAGGCGACGCTCGATGAGATCGTACTGAACGGCCCGAAGGGCGTGAAGTTCATTCCCGCCGCCTCAGGCATCGAAGAGATGGCCAACCTCGGCTCGGTGTCGCAGTCCAACCTGATTCACGACTTCGGCAACCTGGGGCTGGACCCGGACTTTTTCATCGTGGACGTCGCGGCGGGGATTCACTCCTCGGTCGTCAATTTTTGTCTCGCCACGCAACATGTGATTGTCGTGGTATGCGATGAGCCGACCTCGCTGGCTGACGCGTACGGTCTCATCAAGGTGTTGTCCACCAAGGGAGTTCGCAAATTCACGATGCTCTCCAGCATGGTGAAGAACGAGCAGGCGGGATACGCCCTGTACCAGAAGATGTTGCGAGCGACCGATCGCTTCCTGTCGGTCGGCGTCTCGTACCTTGGCATGGTGCCGTTTGACGAGAACCTGCGCCGTGCAGTCAGGCGGCAGGCGAGCGTCGTTCATGCCTATCCCCAGAGCCAGAGCGCCCGGTACTTCAGGCAGGCCGCGGACAAGATCGCGCGGTTGTCGTCGCCGGAAGGGGCAAGCGGGCGGCTCGAGTTCTTCATGGAAAGGCTGCTCAAACCGAATAGTTTTGTAGAGGCTGTTTAGCATGATTTCAACCAATGCATACGCAGAACATGCGACCTCGGTCGAAGAAGCGAGGGTTTTGGAGCAGTTGCCCCTCGTCAAGCGAATCGCACTCCACCTGCTTGGCAGTATGCCGGCAGGCATCGAGGCGGACGACCTGATCCAGGCTGGCATGCTGGGCTTGCTCGCGGCGGCGCGTGACTACTCGCCGGACCATGGCGCAACGTTCTCCACCTACGCGGGCATCCGTATTCGCGGTGCCATCCTGGACGAGGTTCGACAGCTCAACTGGGCGCCGCGATCCGTGCAGAAGAAAGCGCAGATGCTGTCCCGCGCAGAGCGCGCTGTGACCTCCCGCCTGGGCGATAATGCGACCGATCAGGACTTTGCGACTGAACTTGGCGTCGATATTGCCGAATACCATGACATGGTGCGGGATGTTGCGTCAGGCCAACTCGTGTATCTCGAGGACGAAGACCCCGAGTACGCGCAGTCTGAGGGCGATCCCGCCATTACAGTATCCGACGATGACCTCCGGGAAGCGGTGGCGGGATGCATTGAAGAGTTGCCCGAACGCGAGCGACTCTTCATGGCCCTGTACTACCAGGAAGAACTGAACCTGAAGGAAATCGGCGAGGTACTGGGCGTCAGTGAATCCCGTGCGTGCCAGATTCACGGCCAGGCACTCTCGCGTATTCGCGAGAAGATGCACGGATACTCGTTGCACGCGTAATCGGTTGGAGCTTTGTCGTAATGGACGCATTGACACTCGTAGGCGTAGTCATGGCAATCGGCGCCATCCTCCTCGGCAACATGCTGGAGGGTGGTCACGTCGAGTCGCTGATCCAGATGACGGCGTTTCTCATCGTGATGGGCGGGACGCTTGGTGCAGTCATGGTCCAGACGCCACTCAAGGTGTTCATTCACGCGTGGAAGCGGGCGCTCTGGGTCGTGTTGCCGCCCAAGGTGGCAGCGAAGGAGACGATCGAGAAGATCGTCGAATGGAGCCAGATCGCGCGTAAGGAAGGGCTCCTGGGGCTCCAGGACATCGCCGAGGAAGAAACCGACGCCTTCTCCAAGAAAGGCCTGCAAATGCTTGTCGATGGCAGCGAGCCCGAGGTGATCCGCAAGGTACTCGAGATCGAGCTTTCGATCGACGAGAGCCGCGACAACAACGCTGCCAAGGTCTTTGAGGGCTTCGGGGGCTATTCGCCGACAATCGGAATCATCGGCGCGGTCATGGGACTCATTCACGTCATGAACAACCTTGCGGACCCGTCCGCACTGGGCCCGGGTATCGCGGTGGCGTTCGTCGCCACCATCTACGGCGTGGGGCTCGCGAACATTTTTTTCCTGCCGATCGCGAACAAGATGAAGACGGTGATTGGCCACCAGGTACAGTTCAGGGAAATGATCATCGACGGACTCGTCTCGCTTGCCGAGGGCGAGCATCCGCGCAGCATCGAGAACAAACTGAACAGTTACCTGGGTTAACCCGGACCAACTGACTGTAGCCATGGCGCGAAAGAAGAAACACGAGGAACACGAGAACCACGAACGGTGGCTGATCTCCTATGCGGACTTCATCACGCTGCTGTTCGCGTTTTTTGTCGTGATGTACTCGGTGTCCTCGGTCAACGAGGGCAAGTACCGCGTCTTGTCACAATCGATGATCAAGGCGTTCGGCGAACCGATGCGGTCGTTCCAGCCGATCCAGGAAGGGCAATTGATACGTGCCCGCCAGTCGCGCCTCGATCGCCAGCTCAATGAGGCCAGCGCGCTCATCCGGCCCATCGATCGTGTGCAGGACGGTGAAGGGGATCGCAAGGGCGGGCCGAGCGATGAAATGAAAGCGAAAATGGCGAATATGGCGAGTGAACTTGAGTCCGAACTCGCCGCGCTGATCGACGACGGCATGATTCGCCTGCGCCGGACCGACAACTGGCTCGAGGTGGAAATTCGTTCCAACGTCCTGTTCGGCAGCGGTAGCAGCGTATTGGCAGTCTCGGCCGTGCCGGTGCTACAGAAAATCTCGAAAGCGCTCCAGAAGTCGAACAACATCGTGCGAGTCGAAGGCTTCACCGACAATGTCCCGATCAACACCGTGATCTTCCCGTCCAACTGGGAACTCTCAGCGGCCCGTGCGGCGACGGTGGTCCGCCTCTTCGCGGACCAGGGCCTGGATCCGCGGCGCATGATATCGGTAGGTTACGGCGAGTATCGACCGATCGGCGACAATGCGACCCCTGAAGGGCGTTCAGCGAATCGCCGGGTCGTTATCGTGGTGCTCGCGAGGGAACTCGACGACGAACTCAAGGAGACCCGGCCGATCGACGATTACCTGCATGATGAGATGATGGGGCCGCCTGAGATGGGCTCGCCTGAGGTCGTTCCTGAAGTGGTTGATGCAACCCCGGACCCTGTCGTCGCCTCTGGCCCGCCCTCAGAGTAGCGCACACAGAAAGCGGTAATAAATGCGGCAAAGAACGTGGTGAAAGAAGGACGCGCAAAAAGAAAGCCCCGCAATGCGGG